>CAYPRR010000026.1:0-8780 GCA_964413245.1 uncultured Gammaproteobacteria bacterium | reverse complement strand
GAAAGAAGAGTTGCCTAAACTTTTGATTACGGAAGAAAGTCTTCCTGAGCTTCTTCCGGCCTTAATGAAGAATGCGAGCGGTGAAGCAAAATATCAAATTGAATTTGATCCAAAAGATTTTCCGTCGATCATCAATCCACAAAATGTTCAACGAAATATTGACGCTGCGGAGCAACTAAACCGTTGGGGGCATTTTTTAACGTATGTTGATGGATACCTAAAAGTGCATCACTCAGGTTTCAATTATGGTCCTCTGGCCGAGGGTGAAGAGTTTAAGACTTTTGGTTTAGGCAATACCTTGCTAGAAAAAAGTACGTTTGAAGGGTTTCCTCAGGTGACTATTGAAGATCCAGTGGCGATGAAAAATGATTTTATCAAAGCGCTTCAATCTATCGATATTCGATATCGGAAAGCAGGTGTTAGAAGTGATATTGTTGATCTATTTTTTGTTAAGGTGGATTTATCTGCGTGTCCTGATTTGGCGACAGATGAAAGTGCATTTCGTAAATACGAACAATTCTGGGAGCGGTATGTCGTTTATGAAGAATTTGGTTACGGCATGACCTCTTACTCGGAGGCTGAATCTGAGGCGATCGTTCCGGTACTTGAAAAAATAATGAGTAGAAAGGGCCTTCAGGTAAAGAATCTTTTTCATTCTGATTCAGTATTTTCTGGCTTGTTAAAAAATACTTGGAATCCAGAGGTCATTTCTTTTGTGGCTACAAATGCAGAAGAGACGGTCCAGGGGGAATCTCTAGAAACTTATTTTGAAAATTTTCCAGATAAATATAGCGATGGCATTCTTGGTTCGCGGGCACATCTTGGGGCGACTCACGGAGCTCTGGGGAATAAACTTCAGGTCACTGTTGCAGATGCCTGGTCGCCACACACGATTAAACTTTTAGGAGAAGCAGATGCGCGTTGGGGCAATTTTTCTGTGATTACATCTCCAGACGTTCCGGCGAATCATTGGAATCAGCCAAGATCTTGGCAAGATGTCAGTCGTATTCTTGATGTGGCAGATGGGGATGCTAGACTTTTGAGATTTGTAGACTTTTCATTGCTACCTATTATTCCAGGGGATCCGGAATCAATTTATCAACTCCCTGCTTTGTTAGGCTTGGAATCTGCTGGGCGAACTATTAGGAATGAAGTTTCCGTCAAGATGCTTGCTAGATTGGAATTTTCTTCTGTTCCGTTTGAAGTTACGTCAGAAAATGCACTTATTATATTGAAGGAAGCAGAAGCTCTTCGAGACGTGTTTGGAGAAGAGGCAGAAAGAGCCTATTTAGATCGCCTGGATTTTAGTGGATACGCGAACACGTTCGATATAAAGAACATGGATCAAATATTGAGTACAGTTCAGCAATTTGAGCGACACAGTTATTCGGTTCGCGGTGCGTCTATTGAACGTCCATTGCGAGATGCTTATCAACGCCAAGTGAAGTTGTCTGAAATAAATGAAGCGGAAATGGTTCCTATAGTTGTTACTCCGGATCAGATTGAACCGGTTGCCAAGAAATACGCGTCGATTTACGTTGTTTTGGGCCCAGAAAAATCTGATTACTATCTTGCGCATTTGCGATTTACGGATATGTCCGTGCAGATGGATCCTGCATCAATCGCAGAAATGGTTGGGCGATTAGAGTCTATTGGTGGCCAGCTTGGTGATCGCGAAGCCGAAAGGAAATTCGTTGATGCTTATATACATGCAATTGATTTCTCATCCTTTCCCCAGGTTGTACAGGCGAAAACTCTTTCACAGATTTTGGATGGGGCGTTCTTGTTGTCTGGTTATCGGAGTTATGGGCCAAATACAATATTGGATGAATACATTAAGAGATTAGACCGCCCACTGGTGTCAGATGATTTTCGCTTTTTTATAGCTCATGAAAAAGATTTTCGCTCTTTGGCACAGCGATATAATCATATCGATCAAATTTTTGAACATGGAATTGCAGATGCGTATATAGCAAACGCTAAGTTTTCGTTTTTACCATCAATAGATACTTCAAGAAGCTTATCTCAACGATTAGATCGAACTTCTGTATTGATGGAGAAGGCGAATAAAGAAGTCGCAGACGATGATGAATGGAGAGATGACGGGGCGGTTCGAAGCACTGACGCATTGAAGGCGCTTCTTATTCGATTTTCTGGAGAGGTAACCACACAAGAGGTCGAACAGCTTCAGGATGTTCTTACGACCAAAACAGTGCGCACGATTGAAGCGCGTTGCTCGCTTCTTCGTGCTATTAGACCGGATTTTGAGGGGCTATATCTGAGCGGGCTAATCATTCCAGATATTTCTTCGCGAATTACTCTAACAGATATTCGTGCACTCTCTCTTCTTTCGGTTGGCCCAGTTAAATTTGAATACCAAAGGCGTTTAACGAATTATATTGAAGAACAAAAATTTGAAGGATTCCCATTGTCTGTTTCACGGAAAAATATTTCGGAGATTGCGGATGTCCACCAGGATATTGAAAAAGAGCTAGGAGTAGAAATTGGGCAGAAATATTTTGACTCACTGTCTTTTTCTGCTAAGGAATTTCCTCGGCAACTTACGGATAAAAATTTTGATCAGATAGGCGAAAGTCTTTTCTTATTAAAAAATACAGGCGGGAAACCTTTCGCAGATGCCTACGCACATACAATTGAACCGGTGGAGATGATTAAGTTTGCACCGGTTATTACCAACGATAATTTGAGCCAAGAATATGCAAAAAAAATATTGATCGACGAGTATAAGATTGGGATTTCTGAAGAATCAATCAAATCAACAATTCAGTTTAATCTCCCTGAGAGTATTTCGACATTCGTTGTTTATCAAGAGACCTTGAAGCAGATTGATATGGTTGCGTTGTTTAACACGGAAACTGCTACATCGCTACGCAAATCTCTTGAAGAACGTATTGATTGGAAGGGAATCATGGGTGATGCGAACTTGTTAGACGTAAGGGAAATAGAATCTCTTCGTTTGAGCGTAAATAAGGAGATGGGCGCCGGACTAGGAGATGAAATTCTGATGCAGGTCGGAATACGATTTATCGACAGTAAACCGGTCACTTGGGACACGATAGATATTAAATTACGTTTTGTTGAGGCGTATTTAGGTGTTGATGTTGATCGTGATGTGAAAGGTATGTATGAAATGTTGGCGAATTTTCAGGTGACACAAATTTTGAAGTTTTTTGAGAATGAAGGTGTGTTATTAGACGATGAGCGTGTGGCTGAGACGGTACTTAGGATGCAATCCGCTGGTATAAACCTTCCTGTGAAGGACAGTTCAATGCAAAAAATTTATCGTAGCTGGAATCAACCGAGCTATGTTTTGCAAAAAGCGAAAAGTAAACTCGCTTCTGACACAGGGGTTTTGCGAGATGATTTTATTGATGTGCAGATTTTTGTAGAGAAGCGTGCTGAGAAACTTCAACAAGGATATAAATTTATTACATGGAAGGATGGGCAAGGAAATGAATTGGCGAAGATTGTTGTTGGTAGCCCGAAACAGGGCGCATTCGTAGACTACGCCATTCAGGTAGGAGGAGGTTTGACGGAGGAGGCTATAAAGTCGCGTTATCAAGATAAGGGGATCATTGCAGAAAGTGTTGGTGCGTATACGACCGGGGCGCTTAAGCCGGCCGAACTTGCGATTGAAAATGGTAAGGTCAAAAATTATTTAATTTCCGATCGTGATGGGATGGCCATTATTAGTAAAGAAGGAAGATTACGAATCGTTCATCGTGATAAATTGACAACTCACGACCTTGATCCCGACGCTGCCGCCACTCCTCTTTCTTTTCATCGAAATATATCTGATTTTAGGACGTTGCTCGGCGTAGCTAGTAAACGTGAACTGGATATTATGTGCGGGCACTTATTGGTTGATGATGGCGAACTGTCTGTCTCTGATCAATCCAGTGAAGTGAAAGATAAACGTCGAGCTATTGTGACTTTTAAAGATGGAACGTTTGGATTGGTTGATTTTACGGAAAGGATTACGCTTTATGAAGAAGCCGTCATTTTAAAGGCAGCTGGTGCAAGTAACGCTATTAATCTTGATACTGGTTATTACGATCACGCAAATATTTATACAGCCGATGGTAGCCGCATTGAGCTTGGGGATCAAGATAAAGATGGGACCAACAACAAGTTTGTCTTTTTAAGAAAGAAGTAGTAATAGAACGATGAAAATTGCGAAATCTACCATCGCATGTGAAATCCATGACGCAGTTAAATTATTTGTTTTTGAATATAGAGTTGACCAGATAACACCGGCTAGAAAAACGCCGAAGCTAAAAAATATTGTTAACGGCCAGGCAAAGATTTGTGACAAGATGATGATGTGATGGGCGGTAAACGCTAAGCTACCAAATATCGTAGTGGTGATCGGCTTCAGTGATAATTCTAAACCCTTACCAACAAACCAACGCCAATACCACTCTTCAAATAGTGAATGAAAAATGCTAAAAATTATAGCCGTTGCAACGAAATAATTAGCTAGCAGTGAGAAGCTAGAGATCTTTTCATTGATTATTGGCGATACTAGTATCAAAGTATCCCAATTAATCAAGGCGACAAGTGAGACGACAGACGCCATCAATAATCCAATCAACGATCCGATCAAGCAATCTTTAGCTGATTTTGTTAATTGAAATTTTGGTAGCGGTGGACGACGGAATACCCAGAAAATAAGTAATCCGATAATAATGGCTTTATCGGCCATATAGGCGGTTTGAGCCCAGGGTGATCCATCGAGAAGGATGAAATAAATGAAGGCTCCAATGCTTTGTAATAAAGCGACTGGGATCACGCCAAAAAGTAAAAATGATTTCGTATTGGTCATATGTTGATTGGTTATATCGTATCAGCTGGTCTCTGCCTTGACCAACGAATTAAATACGTTAAGATAGAGCCGTATGAATGAAGCTTCTCTTAAAAGATTGATGAACTTAGCTCGTAAGACTGGTGATGTTCTAATTGTGACTGATCCAGATGGTCAGGAGCCGATTGTGCTCATGAATATCGATCGTTATGAAACTTTGCGAGAGGATGAGATTGGTCGAGTTGATGAGGAGGATTGGAGTCCAGCTGAACCGATGATGGACTGGGATAGAACAGGTGAAGCCAATCTCGCATCGGTTGCCGATGTCTCGGAAAGCGATTTGGAGGAGGAGTTTGAAGAGAGAATCGGTCCGACAGCTACTGAACCGGTTATTACACCCATAGAACCAGTCGAAGAAGTGGTGGTAAAAAATGTTGAGTCTGAGGCTGAAAAACCGCAGAAATTAGCTGAAAATGGGGAAGAAAAGTTTTATCTTGAGTCAATTGACTAATCATCAGCCCCAGGACTTGCATAATTTCCAAGCATTTGTTATAGTCTTGCCACTTCTTATCAATTAATTTACCACCGAGCTTGTCTCGGGATTAGCTAAAATATGGCAGAAGCCTTTTTGCGTAATAAGCCCCATGTAAACGTGGGTACCATCGGTCACGTTGACCACGGTAAGACGACTTTGACTGCGGCTATTTTGGCCGTTGCTGGAACGATGGGTTTCGGTTCTCAAACTAAGGGTGTCCAAGATTTGGACAAGGCTCCAGAATCCCGAGAGCGTGGTATTACTATCGCCACTGCTCACTGTGAATACTCGACAGCTGCCCGTCACTACGCTCACGTTGACTGTCCAGGACACGCTGACTATGTGAAGAACATGATCACCGGTGCTGCTCAGATGGACGGTGCTATTTTGGTGGTTGCCGCTACCGATGGTCCAATGCCACAGACTCGTGAGCACATTTTGCTCGCCAGCCAGGTTGGTGTGAAATCGATCGTTGTCTTCTTGAACAAAGTTGACATGGTTGACGACCCAGAACTCATCGATTTAGTCGAAGAGGAAGTTCGTGAACTTTTGACAAAATATGGTTTCCCTGGCGATACCACTCCAATCATCCGTGGTTCGGCCTTGAAAGCCTTGGAGAATCCATCTGATGAGGTCGCCTCCAAGCCAGTTCGTGATTTACTTAACACTTTGGATACTTACTTCCCAGAACCAGTTCGCATGACCGATAAACCACTTTTGATGCCAATCGAAGACGTTTTCTCGATTGAAGGTCGTGGAACTGTGGTTACTGGCCGTATCGAGCGCGGTATTGTGAAGGTCAACGATGAAGTTACTATCGTTGGTTTGCGCGACACTCAGAAGACAGTTGTGACCGGTATCGAAATGTTCAATAAATCGTTGGATTCCGGTATGGCTGGTGATAACGCCGGTTTGCTTTTGCGCGGCATCAAGAAGGAAGATGTTGAACGCGGTATGATTTTGGCCGCCCCTGGTTCCATCACTCCACACACTAAATTTGAAGCTCAGATCTGCGCTTTGACCAAAGAGGAAGGTGGCCGTCACAAGCCATTCTTCAAAGGTTACAAGCCACAATTCTTTATCCGAACAACCGATGTAACTGGTGAGGTTATTTCTTTGCCAGAGGGCACCGAAATGGTGATGCCAGGCGATAACGTTACTTGCGTTGTAGTTTTGGGTAAGCCAGTTGCCGTTGAAGAAGGAATGCGCTTTGCTATTCGTGAGGGTGGTAAGACTGTTGGCGCTGGCGCTGTGGCTAAAATCATTGAATAAGATCGGTTAGATCAAATTGTTCCTTATGACTTCAACGGTAACGGAAAAAACTGAGGTGAAAGCAAGAATCCGCATTAAGATTCGTGCTTACGATCATAAAGTCGTAGACTCGGCTGCGGAAACGATCATTAAAACGGCCGAGCGCACAGGCGCTTCTGTTCTTGGTCCGATTCCACTTCCAACTGAAAAGCGAAAGTATACGGTTAACCGTTCTACCTTCGTTCACAAGACTTCTCGTGACCAGTACGAAATGAGAGTGCACAAGCGATTGGTTGATATTCTGAACCCAACCGAAGGCACGATCGATTCGCTCATGTCTTTGAACTTACCATCCGGTGTTGACGTCGAAATAAAAATGTAATTAAACGGGCCTCGTGGCCCGGCAACTGCAGCGAAATAATTCGCGACAGCTGTCGGGTCACGACGGTCCAATCCAGCCTGGTACGAACTGGGAAGAAAGATCCTGCAAAGGAAAACCTTCCTGTCGCTTCCGCCCGGGTCTACGTGAAAGGAGTCTCCTTCAACTTTATAAAATCTCTAAGCAATATTTGATAGTAGCTTAGAATCAGAAGCCGATTTTCATGTTTGCATGAAAAACGACTTCTGGTTTTTACTTACCAGACAAAACTATTAGTAATATTTAATGGTTTTGCAAGAACCAATTCATGTATGAAAGTTCTGATCGGCGAAAAAATTGAGATGGCCCAGATATTCAAAGACGATGGCACAGTAGTGCCAGTAACTTTGGTTAAAGCCGGACCTTGCGTGGTGACTGGTCTTAATACGACTGCACTTGGTAAGAAAATGGCTAAGCTTGGTTTTGGCTCAAAAAAGAGCAATGCTAAGCCACAGACAGAGGAATGGAAAGAACTAGGATCGTTTGCGTTGGTGCGAGAATTCGAATTGATAGATGGAGAAAGCGTGGAGCGCGGTCAAGTGCTCGACGTTTCTGTATTTGCTGAAGGTGATCTCATCGATGTAATCGGTACTTCTAAGGGTCGTGGTTTCCAGGGTGTGGTTAGACGCCATCACTTTGCTGGTCAGCCATCGACTCATGGTCACAAAGACCAATCTCGCAAGTCAGGTTCTATTGGTGCCGGTGGCATTCAGCGTGTCTTTAAAGGCATGCGTATGGCTGGTCACATGGGTGATGCTCAGATTACGGTTAAGAACTTGGAGGTTGTTAAAATCGATAAGGAACATGGAACTATTGCTGTTAAGGGAGCCATTCCTGGCGCCCGAGGCGGTTTTGTTACCTTGATTTCAACTGATGGAAACGTATGGCACTAATAAAACTCTACGCAATAGATGGTAAGACAAACGGAACACTCGAAGTGAGTGATCAGCTTTTTGCCGTGAAAGGTTCAAAGTCATTGGTGCACGAAGCTTTGATCGCTCACGAAGCGAACAATCGCGTTCAGTACGCCCATGTTAAAGATCGCAGTGAAGTTGCTGGTGGCGGTAAGAAGCCATGGAAGCAAAAGGGCACAGGTCGTGCTCGTCACGGTTCATCTCGTTCACCAATTTGGAAGGGTGGAGGTGTAACTTTCGGTCCAAATGCATTACAGGATTACGCTATCAAGTTAAACAAGCGTGCTAAAAAGAAAGCTTTGGCTTTGGTGCTTTCTGATAAGTTGGCCAATGAAAAGATGGTGGCTCTTACAGATTATAATTTACCAGAAGCAAAAGCTAAGTTCGTTGGCGCAATGCGTAAAGTATTGCCTGGAACTGGTCGCTCAACGTTGATCGTAACTTTGCCAGCCGATAAACCATTTATCATGGCAGCAAAGAATGTCTCTAAGACTGACACGATTTTCGCTGGTAGTTTGAACGTTCGTGATTTACTGGCTCATGAGTACGTAATTGTCTCTGAAGCAGCAATCAAGACGATGACTGATTTGTATACCCGATAATATGAGTATTTTTGATCGCTTTAAAAAGGATGGTGAAGTTTCGGAAAAGGGCAGCGTTGCCAAGCAGGTAACGGCTGTGGCTTCGGATTCGACAGCTCCTGTGGTTAAAGAACCAGCTAAAAAAACAACAGCCAAGAAGGTAACTGCTAAGGGATCCGATCGTGGACTTTCTTCTTTCGCTGTTCGAACAATTTTAGCGCCGATTGTTTCTGAAAAAACCGCTCACCTTTCCGAC
>CAYPRR010000025.1:0-8953 GCA_964413245.1 uncultured Gammaproteobacteria bacterium | reverse complement strand
CTGCTGGCAGGTCAAAGAGCCAGGCTCCTTCCGCCAGAGCAAAACCTGCCCACAGCGCGAGCTACTCTATTGGTTCGATGATTGAACCACTGCCCCCGTCTTGAGGAGCGAGATGACACGGTAACTTTCCGTGTCATCTCGCTCCTCGCGGGGGTCTTTTTTTATTTATGATGTTATTCCGCATAAGCCTTAACAAAATATTAATTTTGTGTTAAGTTTTCGCATCGTCCGTCGTCATGGCGGACAAGCTCTTTCAATCACGGAGGCGTCATGAAAATAACTGAAAATACTTCTGGCGTCATTGCGGCGCTAGGAATTTCTGTGACGGCAGCAATTGCTCTGCCACTAGTCAATATTTTCAAGTCCTTGCAACCATCAGAATTGATGATCGTGCGAGGTAGCGTAACGGCCGTGCTCGTCGGATCCCTGCTTTCCCGGCACATCAGACGCCCATCAGCCCAGTTGCTGAAAGCAACAACACTTTTCGCAGGTGCAACGCTAGCGCTCTACGCCGGAATCCGAGCCTGGGGCGCAGGCCCAACGCTTGTCATTTTGACCACGACTCCCTTTGTGAACATCGTCGCCAAAAGCTGGCGCGGAGAGATTGTTAATTCACGAGTCTATGCATCGCTGTGCGGTTTGACGCTCGGAGTCATGGTGGCGCTCAACCCCTGGCAAACAACCTTCGATCTCGCCGGATTTTTGTACAGCGTGACTGCCACCGTCCTGTCCGGACTGGCCTTCGAAATGCTCGGGAACAACAAAGGTCTAGACCCGTACAACAAGACCTTCTGGCTAGCGATAGTTACGGCCGTCATTGGCCTAGTTGCCACGCTAATTGGCGGACACATTCCATTCGCAACCGAGACCTGGACAGTCTCGCGTATCCTGGCATTAATTGGCTTTGGTGCCACGGGTGGATTCCTGTACTACTTGGCTATCGCCGTTGCTTTTGAAAAACTCAAGACAGAAGTCGCAAGTACTCTTGCAATGGCCGAAACGCCAGCAGTCATCATCGGATCCTACATCATCCTTGGTGAGCGTCTAACGTTTATCCAATGGATCGGCGTTGCCGTTGCCCTCCTCGCCACCGGTGCACTGAGCGCTTCCGAAAGCGATTCCAACAAAGCATCGTAGCCATCACACAAGAGAGCGACCAGCCCGAGATCGAGATTCACCCCCTCGTCCCTCGGGCATTTTTTTATCTGTTAATAACTTTCCAAGGCTAAGCCTTGGAAAAATATCCCCAATCACTTGCATCAATGTCAGGACTTTGGTAATATTCCGCCACAACAAAAGGCCCATAATTTGGGCCGGTAGCTCAACTGGTTAGAGCGCTGCCCTGTCACGGCAGAGGTTGCGGGTTCGAGTCCCGTCCGGCCCGCCACATAAAAGCGACCCATGTGGTCGCTTTTATGCTAATGTAGAGTCCGTATGCAAGAAGTTTTTGCGGGCCTATCGCTCCTCATGGGCTTCAGCACCTTTGCGCCGTACTTTGTCGGGATGGCGAAGGGCACCGCTAGGCCACACATTTTCTCCTGGATTACCTGGAGCCTGGTGACCGGGATCGGGTTTGTCGTTTCGCTGAGCCATGGCGGAGGTGCAGGTGCGCTGATTTTTGGCATGCAATCATTACTTTGCATGGTGGTCGCTATCTACGCCGTGTTCAAAGGAGAAAAGCGTATTACAACCTTGGATCGCGTCGCATTTGGTAGCGCGCTTGCAGTCACGCTCATGTACGTTGTTACCCAACAGGCGGTGCTTGCGGCTTTTCTTGCGACGATGATCGATCTTCTTGGTTACATACCGACCTTCCGCAAATCATATACGCTACCCAACGACGAGCCGGTGCTCACATACACATTCTCGGGGATGAGCTTTTTGTTTTCGCTATTTGCTCTACAGGAGTGGTCATTTACCACAGCCTTCTATCCATTCGTACTCATATTCTCTAACGCGAGCCTCGTTGCATTCCTCCTTATCCGCCGTCGCGCACTCCAAGCGCGCGATGTGATTTAGGCCGCTAGAGGATAATTGCAGAAGATAGACGAGGAGCCTCATCATCCGGCCGACCCACATGCCTTAAAGTTGCCATAATAGAAGCCGTCGGAAATGCTTTCAAAAACCCTCATGATGTTGGTACTGAACCCACCCTCTCCGCCATCAAAAAATCTCAGCTTCACGCTGAGGTTTTTTGATTGTGCTGGGCTGGAAGGATCCTACGAACAGCGACGTGCGGAATTGTTTCAACCTGCTCCTGAAAATCAAACGGAATCTTCTGTTATTGCGCTGAAGGCGCTGGTGGCCTTGACGTAGTCATCCTACGCGGAAAGAGCGTCCGGCATCATCGTCTCCCATGAGAATAAGGATCTTCATGGCGCGTACGGCGTGCGAGACCAGGTCATCAACTTCGGTCGATTGGCGATCGCCTAGCTTGAGGCCGATTCGAAACGATAAACTCATCAAAACCGAACCACCTTTTTAAACCTACATTTGATTTTAATGTAATTTTACAACTAAGAAACTCGAATCGTCACGCTCGCCTCTTTTGGCCCGGCCACAACATAGGCCACGACTTCACCGGTTTTGATGAGTTTGTCGTGACGAAGTTTCGCTTCCATTTTGTGGACGAATGAACCAGGTTCATCGCCAACGACCACCGTAGTCACACCAGCTCGCAGTACGTTCTGACGGGCGATCGCCTCCGATGGACAAGCCAAGAAGACCGGCGCTTTTGGACGGAAGATATTTAATTTCTGGGCGATAGCGCCGTAAGTTACAGAAGAAGCGATAGCATCAACCTGTTGATTTTCCGCCATGATGTACAACGACTGGGCAATTGATGTGGCTACGTCTGGAATATCATGAAGCTGACAAAAAGTAATATCATCGAATCGCGATGCTTCGGTTTCATGAATAATCGCCGACATCGTTTTAACCGTCACGTCTGGATATTGACCAGCGGCTGTTTCGCCCGAAAGCATCACAGCGTCCGTATGATCGATAACGGCATTAGCCACATCTGAAGTCTCAGCCCTGGTGGCACGAGGGTGCGAAGTCATCGAATCCAACATTTGGGTCGCTACAACCACCGGCTTACCCACAGCCCGACAAAGCTCAACAAACTCTTTTTGCAAAATCGGCACCTGCTCTGGCGCAATTTCAATACCCAAGTCGCCACGAGCCACCATCACCGCATCAACTTCCGCTAAAATTTCTGAAAAGCGTTCCACCGCTTCACGTCGCTCAATTTTAGCAATAATCTTCGGCGGAGCGACCTCCAATTTCTTACATTTTTTATTAATGACCTGGCGCACCTGACGCACAATCTCTGGTTTTGTCACAAATGATAACGCCACCCAATCAATCTCCTGCGTTAAACCAAAATCCAAATCTTCCCAATCTTTTTCCGTTACTGGCGAGACAGAAACCGTTGAATCTGGCAGGTTCATTCCCTTATGAGCCTTTAGTACACCACCGGTCACCACCACAGCAGTGATCACCTTTCCGGATACTTTAGTCACCTTCGCTTCCATTAAACCGTCATCCAACAAAATACGCTGATCTTTTTTGACATCTTTGTGAAGTTGTTTGTAAGTCACTGGCAGTTGACCACCAATTTTATATTCACCTACAGCTGTCGAAAAAGAAATGTGTTCACCCTTGCGAATAGTGACGCCATCGGACGGTAAGTTGCCGACGCGAATCTTCGGTCCCTGCAGATCAATCAAAATAGCCACCATTTTTCCAGCCTCTTTGGCGGCCGTGCGAACACTCTTAATTAATATTTTATGTTCAGCGTGAGTGCCATGCGAAAAATTCATTCGCGCCACGTTCATGCCGTTTTTGACCATCTTGGTTAACACCGAAACGGAACTCGACGCTGGTCCAATAGTGCAAACAATTTTAGTACGTTTTACCTCCATCATATAAGTTAGAACCGCGCTAAATGTTTTCCATCCTGAGCACAGCGAAGGATCTATACGTCTTCTAGATTCTTCGTTACTTCGTTCCTCAGAATGGAGCCAACTAGCATTAGTTCTCGATAAAATTTCTTAAATTATATCACGCCTTCGCTACAGTTGAACCAAATAATTTACCAAACGGTGAATCTGGATGCAGGCGAGCTTCCGCCAAAGTTTCATCTTGTGTGATTGACTTCCTTTTTTCAAAACCAAGAATTCTAGTTTCAGGTGGTAGATACTCAAATAACTGTTTGTCATGATTAATGATCACCATCGTTTTATCAGGATAGGTGGCACGCCAACGAGCAATAGTTTCAAAAATATGTCTTTTTGTTATTTCGTCAACTCCAGAAGTTGGTTCATCGATTATAATCATCTTCACACTGTCTGGTAGTACGCGTAATCGATATTCAACTGCGATCATCGAAAATAATTTCACTTCGCCACCACTTGGCTGAATATCCTTGTTAAAAATCATTTCGCTCACCGGATCACCATACGGTTGCTTGCGAACGTCATTAACATCATTCAAAATTTCATTAAAATCAAATTGTGCAATTGATTGTCTTAATACCTCTTCGTCAACTGGCAAGTCACCAGAAATAACGTTATCGCGCAATGACTTATTTTCAATAGCGTAAAATTGATTAATCAGCATTATCTTTTCACGATAAGCGGCAATGTCTACTTCGTTACTTTCATAGCCGTCGATATTCATTAAACCTCGATCTAAACTAAATCCGTATAATGCACGCAAAAGTTTGGATTTACTAGTTCCTGATCGGCCAACTAACACCATTAAATCACCTGGGTTAATCACCAAATGATCAGTTTCCAGCTTCTCTAATTTAATATCACGGAATTCCACTCGCCATGCGGTCGGTACCTCCTGACCAGATTCTCTAAACTCATTGAGTGTATTTGCAAAATCAATAATCGGTTTTAAAGACTGCCGAATTCTGGAAATTTGCTTAATTAGCTCAGTTGATTCTTGTGAAAGTTGGGACGAATAAATACTCGCTTCAAGAAAATTTCCTCTCCAGTCTGGATCTTGAGTATTAGAAAGCAAAGCGTTGCCCACTAAAATGACTGGCATTACAAAACCACCCATAGCTTTATATTTTGCCATCGTATTTAAAAACTTCTTTTGTGCTACTTCAACCCGCCACATTATTTCGCTGGAAGCAGATGACTGATGGCCACGAGTAGCCCGAACTTCCATCGCTTTATCAAGTAATGAAGTAAATTCCGTCGCCGCCTGACGAGTTTCCCAACCAGCATCGCCAATTTCTTTATCACCATGCAACGCTAATCCAACATTGGCTAAAGTTGCTACCATACACGGTAAAAAAAGTGCTGGATTTTCCAGACGCATAGCCATAGCACTAGTCAAAAAAACTATCCTAGAAAGTCTAGCGCCGATGTCTGTTACGGTTGATTCAGCAATATCTTCGATATTCTTACGTGTCTCGTCAGCATACTGTCGGACCCAAGCTAAATCCTTTTTTTGAAACAATTCTGGCGACGATCCCATAACTCCATCAAACAATTGGTGACCAATACCCACTTCACCATTCATCCGTTCATTCATGAACAAACCAAGTCGACGATCAAGCTCTACTTGACCAAGCGTGCTCAAAATTCCGAAACCACCGGCCAATAACGCAGTACCTTTGTCACCAGTTCTTCCAAATTCTCCCAAATATTGCCCCATCATCGGCGCCAAACCGCCCAACAAACCTGCCCCACCAGCAAAAGCTAATGCCGAAATTGGACGGTCTCCATAAACCATCTTAATAATTCTTGTATACGCTTGAAGTTCAGATATTTTTTTTGGATGATTTTCTTTTACACTTTCCCGCCATGAATCTATTTCTACTTTAAACTCAGATTCTGGTCGATCTGGAAAAACTTGTTGTAAATGCGCAATAATTTCTTGATCGCTATATTTAGCAAGCACGCCTGTAAAAATCTTATGCGAGACTAATTGTCGATTGTATTCATCAACCAACGATTCGGCTATTTTCTTGGCATCAAACTTTTCTACCTGACGCCCCTTAAATTCACAAACATTTTTCAAATGAGCCTGACGCTCTTTTTCTGTTAATGGTGCACTGTTGGTAATCGTTGGTGCAATCGCTCGCCAAAAACCGTTCTTAACATTGGCCCTATATATCTCAGCCTGCGCATACAATTCATGCAAATCTAATTCGATACTTGTTCGTTCCTGTTCATCAAGATCTTGTTCTAAATATGCTTCTAGCGACTCAATATCTTCTGCTAATTGCTCAATTGAATCACGAGCCTCTTCTGGGTCAGTTTCCATAAACCCATGTAACATCCGATCATCAGAATCGGTCGCGCTATTATAAAAACCCTGTAAAGCTTCAGCCATTTTTTCTACCCAGACCAGACGATCAACCTCATTTAACGGCTCACGATTTGTCGCTTGATCAAAAATATATCTTAAAAATTCATTGTAAACTTTTTCTAATTGCAAATAGCCCTCCGAAGCCAACTCTTTATCGGCTTCGGAAAAAACTTCGTTGACTTCTTCTTCGGCTGATTGCTTGATCCGCTCTCGAAGCCAATTTTGCTGTTCCTCATTGAGAGGCTCCTTGTGATCATAGATGCTCATAGTCTATGACTTTGTTTTCTTTGACTTGTGACCAATTAGTTTACGCAACTCAGTTTCAAAAGATGCCAAATCATCAAATGATCTGTAAATTGAAGCAAAACGAATGTAAGCCACTTTATCAAAACCCAGCAGATGCTTCATCACCATCTCACCCAAATCTTTGCTGGTAATTTCACCAGTTCGCTTCTTTTGCATATCACGCTCGATTTTGTGAATCAACGATTGAAACTGTGCTTCCGTGTATGGTCGTTTTTCCAAAGCTTTCTTTAAACCGCTAATCATCTTCGAACGTGAATACCCTTCCCGACGACCGTCTCGCTTAACTACCACCACGTCCAAAAGTTCAACTTCTTCACTAGTTGAAAATCGATAGCCACACTTTGGTCGCTCACACTCACGACGACGTCGAACGTTTGACCCATCGGTCGTTAATCGCGAGTCAACGACTCGGGAGCTTTTGTAATTACAGACGGGACAGTACATGGCTAAATTTTATCATTACAGCGCACTTAAAGCCAGTTTTATATTTGTAAAATCCGGCCCGGATACGGCTTTTACAAATATAAAACTGGCTTTGTGCGCCAGAAATTAATTTCAGTGTGGGCGTAAAGCGTCAGATTTGTGTTCTGAGAAAAGTCGTATCCGGGCCGACTTTTCAAAGAATACAAAACTGGCGCCTAAACGCCAGGTATTAATTCAGTGCGAAGCGCCAATTATATATATTTTGAGAAAGTCGTATCCGGGCCGACTTTCGAGAAATGTATATAATTGGCGCGTAAGCACCAGTTATTCAATTATGTATGTGTTGTTGTTACATCATCTTGCGTCTGATGAAAGCAGGAATCCCCAAATCATCGTCATCAGCTGGATCAGGTTTTGGTGTCGCCACTCTTGGAGGCGTATTTGTAACTGGCTCCATTCGAGGTTCGTATCGTGGTTCCGGACGGGGTTCTGGTCGAGCAACATCCTGTCGCATTTCGTAGCGAGGCTCTGGACCAACCGGTTCAGCGACTGGCAAACGACGCTTTTCAAATGGTGATTCTGCTGGCTTAGAAACTCGGTGAAGTCCCCCATAAACCGAATTATGGTTTGATGACTCTTCCCGACGAACACTTGGTGCCCAGCTACCGGAAGGATTCACTTCAACGTCACCGGCCAAGCCTGGTGCATGTCGGCGCTCACGACCATCAAAACCAGTAGCCACCACCGTAATTCGAACCTCATCAGTCAGCGATTCATCAACGTTAGCTCCAAAAATCACCTTAGCGTCATCATCAGCCGAACCAGTAATCACCTTGGCGGCTTCCGCTACTTCATACATCGCTAAATCAGAGCTACCAGTCACCGTAAACAAAATACCTTTAGCGCCATCGATGGATAGCTCCAAAAGTGGGCTAGCGATAGCCAGCTTGGCTGCTTCCACCGCTCGATTCTCACCAGAAGCTGAACCGATGCCCATCAGTGCCGAACCAGCATTTTGCATGATGGCCTTAACGTCGGCAAAATCGACGTTAATCAAACCTGGAATAGTAATGATTTCCGAAATTCCCTGAACGCCCTGACGCAAAACATCATCGATAATTTTAAAGGAATCCAGGAGCGAAGTTTTCTTATCAATAATCTGCAAAACACGATCGTTAGGAATTGTGATGATCGTATCAACGTGTTCAGCTAAAGCAGCATGAGCATCATCGGCAATTCGCTTGCGCTGAGCACCCTCAAAAGAAAATGGCTTAGTAACTACAGCAATAGTTAAGGCACCAACCTCACGAGCAATTTTAGCAATTTCTGGCAACGATCCAGAACCAGTTCCACCGCCCAAACCACCAGTTAAAAAAACCATGTCAGCTCCAGCTAAAGCGTTGCGAATATCGTTAGCACTTTCTTCAGCGGCCTTACGACCTAAATCCGGATTCATTCCAGCGCCCAAACCTCGAGTCACCGTTTTACCAATTGAAAGTTTGTTAGTCGCCAGGTTCTGTTGCAGTGCTTGAACATCAGTATTGATAGCAATAAAATCCACGCCCTTGTGCATTTCACGAATCATGCGGTTTAAGGCCGAACCACCGCCACCGCCAACACCAAGAACTTTGATTTTGGCGAACGCTTCTATTTCTGGTTTTATCTCAGCCATATAACTAGTTCTCTATTACTGATGAACACTTATATTACTCAATGCCTTGAGGAAATAATACGTTTTGTATTCAACACGTTACCACAGGTTGTTCAACCGTCAAAGCATGGATGTGTATAAAAAAATACAGCTTGTAGCTGGTAGCTTGTAGATCATTAATTAATAATCTACAAGCTACCAGCTACAAGCTAATTTGAGAATCACGGCACTATTGAT
>CAYPRR010000024.1:5370-9059 GCA_964413245.1 uncultured Gammaproteobacteria bacterium | reverse complement strand
GGGTTCAGAAAAAGCCGTTCCGAGCACGTTCAGACTTATGGTCGGGCAAAAGCGAGGATAGATGAGCACCCCCAGATCGTTGGGGGTCGAATCCCGAGCGCTGACCGGCCAATGTCTGGACAGCGCAGGCCGGCTTTTTCTGAACCCACCGAAATAAGCAAATTTAGAAAACAGAGCTCAGCAAACCCAAACAGCTCTGCCCTACCAGTAAATCACAAGCACCGTAGGCTGGAGCCGACAAAAAGAAGAAAACATCGATTGACGTAAATATTGATAAAATAACTAAAGCCATTAAAATCTGTGTGCCATAGGTATGAACGAATATCAAAATCTGACGATACTTGGTGCCAGCAAAAATGACATCAAGAAATTTGGCGCCATCAAGCGGAGGAATTGGTAATAAATTGAAAAGAAGTAAAAAAAGATTAATAATTACCATTAAAATCAAGAAAATCGATAATAAATTTGTTACTCCAATTATCCCAGCACCCAATAACAATCTCAATACCAATCCGCAAACTAAAGACAGAGCTAAATTAGACAGTGGACCAGCTAAGGCGATGTGTAGAGAATCGCGCGCCGGATTAGCTAAATTACGTGGATCAAACGGCACCGGCTTCGCCCAGCCAAAACCTAATATTAACATCATCACAAAGCCCATCGGATCGATGTGTGCCAGAGGATTTATAGTTAGGCGACCATAACGTTCTGCAGTGTCATCACCCTTGATAAACGCAAAATAAGCATGCGAAAATTCGTGAATTGAAAGTGATAATGATATAACCACTAACCAAACTAAGGCTAAAAGTGGAGTAGAAAACAATAGAGATAAAAACATAAGTGTGAAGATTGTATCAAATAAAACAAAATCCACCCAATTTTCACCAGGTGGATATTGATCGTCTTTTTAAGACCTATTTAACTTCTACGCTAGCTGTGATTGGCTTTTTGATATCAACACTTGTAGAAATTGCTGTTGATTCACCCTCAACAGCTGTAGCTCCCTCGTAAGTCGGTGTACCTCGAAGAGTTGTTGTGGTTGGTACATCGGTTGAAGCAGTCGATGCTTTTAATGAGATGTTTAAAACCAGCCAACCAGCCAACAAGGCTACAATGACAGCGAGAACCATGATGGTATTCTTAGACATAATATTCGCAATCAAGAATTATGCCTAGCTTAAGCTCCAGCACCTGTAACAGCTTGCTTTTCTGCTGTGATTGAAACTGTTCCGGAGCAAGTTCCAGCTACGTTGTTTGGAATAGAGATGCCAAACGAAGCGCTCGCAGAAGGTGGTGTGCTTTCGCTAACGCGACGTCGGATAGCGGCGGCACTGTTACCAGCGTTATCTTTCAAATCAATGTCGGCGTAAGTTGTTGTAAGAGTTTTTGTCATTGAGCCGTAATCAACGTCGTTATTGCCAACCGCTGATTCCCATTTAATACCGCTAGCAGGAATATTGCCAAGCACTGAACACGTCAAAGATGCAGTATCTAATTTAATTCGTGCATCAGCGTCTGTATTTCCAGCTTGTGCGAAGCTAACATCAACGTTAGAGGCGATGAGAGAACTAAATCCGTTGGTTCGAGCTGAACCACCAGAACCGAAGTCGATCGAAGAAGGAAGAGTTAAAGATGCCAATTCTTCTAGCTCTTTGGTAGTGCTACCTGCAGCAGAAAGTGCTCCAGTATCCGTAGCTCCAACGCTTACTACCCAGTTAGAGGCAGCATAATCATCAGCTGTAGCTGACGTTGGGTCTGCCCAATAGGCCACAGAAACATCATCAAATCTAAAGTACTGCTGAGTATTAGAAACGTCTGCACCAAACTTAACTGCAGAAGGTAAATAATAACATGAATTATTATCTGCTTCTCCACCGACATCACAACCAGCTAATGTAACATCAGATCGGTATAATGAAAGTTTGACACCGGCACCTACTACGTCCGAAGTACCGTTAGGGTCTGACACCGTAGCATAGATGTCATAGTTAGTTGAAGCATTAATACCTGTGGTAATCGAAGTCACCGCCGTGCAAGTTTGGTCAATTGAATCACCAGCACAAATCTTAACAAGGTCTACTACAGGAGATGCGTTTGTAACATCAAGAGTCACAGTTGCTGCTTGCTGTCGTGTTAACACTAAAGCGATGATCACAAAGAGACCGATGAGAAGCAATGCTCCTCCAAGGATCCAATGTGTTGAGTTATTTTCCTGTATCATAACTGAACTGGTTAGTGAATGAATATAAACAGTATAGCAAATCGTTGCGCACTAATCTTTTTAAACATGTTGATAACTTTATAAAGATACTGTCCACGAGTCATCATCCGACGAATCATCGACCGGTTTTTTCAATTGTGTCGCAACAGCAGTGACATCTGGAGTTACCGAAACTGGTGTAGAAATAACTGGCGTTGTTAATGGTCCAATTACTGCAACTTTTGCTCCAGCCGGTAGCGACGTAATTAAATCCACCGAAGATACTAGATTAAGTTTTCTTTTTTCTTTTTTCTTTTTAAGAAAGAAGAAGAGCAGTAAAGAAAATAATGCAACAATAGCCACACCTAACAACAACCATTTGTTCATGCCACCAGAAATATAGTCTGGGATTATTGCATTAACAGTTCGTGATTCAACTTTAAAATTAACTATTTGTGTTCCAGACTGTTTATTTCCGTAATCGATAAAAGCTACAGCGCGAAAATCACCAGCCCTATCAAGCACTGCAGTCGCTTCAAAAATAACCGACTGCTGTGGATAAATAGATAATTCATCTGATGATAACGTCTGATAAAGTGATTCACTAACCGTATCAAAAATCTGGATACTCATCTTACCAACATACGGAGTGTTGCCTAAATTACTAAAATAACCAACCAACTGGGCCACTTCACCAATCGAGTAAATTTCTTTACTTGCCTTAAGCTTCGTAAATTCTCCAACTTGGCTGATCGTACCAGAAGCTAAAACTTCCAGTGCGCTATCCTGAGAATCAACAATTTCACCGCCATACATAAAATCTGCAGTTGCAATATAATCTCCGGTAGGCAGACGCAAGTCTAGCAAACTAGAAACAGTAGTTGATTCACCTGGCAATAATATCTCTAAATCAGCACTGGAAATCGTCTCTGTACCAACTACCTCACCAGTTACCGGATCTGTAATCGTAATAACTACGCTATCTGGTCGCCACTCAACGTTACCGTCATTAATCAAATCAAATCGAGTAGTCAAATCGCCGTTTTCTTCAACCGGAAAATAAGTCACCTCATCAATTCCAAAATCAACCGACTCTTCACCGGTCACAGAAAAACTTATTAATAGAGATACCCCTCTACGAACAGAAACGCCTGTGCCGGTAGTTATTAAATCGTCAGATATCGACGGCGAAAAATCAACTCTCGCTGAATAATCGCCAACCGCAGCATCTGTAGCTAATATAGTTAGTTCATATTCATAAATCGACTGTCCTTCTGGCATGAAAAATTCACTGTCCCCTTGCAGAAAACGTGAATCCTCGCCATCGAAGGCGACAGTTATTTGTTGATCTATAGTAGAATCTTCACGCAAAATACGTATCGTCGAAACTGTAGGAACATCCCGCATCACATCATCAATATCGATTTCAGGTGGTGAAATTCCCATGTTAGCGAGTGCAAAATTTGGTAACAAAAAAAATGCTAATGCT
>CAYPRR010000024.1:0-5357 GCA_964413245.1 uncultured Gammaproteobacteria bacterium | reverse complement strand
AAAAAAAAAAAGAAAAAATAAAGGTAGAAATTACATAACCGCCAATGAAACCTCTAGATATTGGTGCGAACAATAGTGCTAATAATTCCTGATAAGCTGATTGGACCAAAGCAATAATGCCATCGATTAAATTAATCATGATATGATTATATCATGAAAAAAATGTTGATTTCATATCTATTTCAATCAACTTCCGTGATGGCAATCCTAATCGCCAGTTCAGCTTTTGTGCATTTTACTATTTTCCAATTTTCAGAGGTAGATGGAAATTCCATGGAAAAGACATTTCAAGATGGAGATTTCATTATTATTGATAAAATATCACTCTTGATTAATAAATTGGATCGTGGAGATATTGTTAGCTTCACCGGAGAGACATCAAATGTGTTTGTGGTTAAACGAATTATCGGTTTACCTGGCGAAATAATAATATTGGAAAAAGGAAAAGTATTGGTAGAAAAAAATGATGGAACTCTAGTTAAACTTACAGAAACATATTTAACGGAAAATAGCGTTACCCTACCTGAATCTGACTTTAGTTTTACTTATCCAAAGCTACTTGAAAACGAATACTTCCTACTTGGAGATAACCGCAAACACAGTGATGACTCAAGAATTTTCGGACCAGTACATAAATCCCGAATCATCGGCGTAATTCACTAAGGCAATAATTTCTTTTTTCTTGATACCGACATTACAAACAGCACGAATAAAATAATAATTACGTGCAAGGATATTATTAAATATTCATCTATTCCTCTAGGTCTAACCACATACGTTATCTCTTGTTCTGCGATTACTATTTCATTATAAATAGCTTTTACTACAGCTCTATTTTCACCAGGCTTACTAGCACGAAAAATTACATTAAATTGTTTTTCTCCGTAAGGCCCAAGTTCAACATTTTCCTCAATTAGTCGTGATGAGCTTAGATCACCATTAGCATTTACGATTTCAACCCGATACGACAACGGCCCTATATAACTTAACGAATTATTTTGCGATAAAAAATCTATACTAAATCTTTCACCATCTGCAATATTTTTGCTAGCAATAACATTCGTGAACTCAATAGGTTTATTTGTAAGCAAAAAATCTGTATAACCATTAACATCTAAAATACGCCATTGTAGTATCGCGGATACGGCCATATTCACAGATAGTCCGACACCGTTGCCTGCATCAACAATGGTCTGAAAATTTACCCTAGTATCGTATTCACCAATAGATAGCTTACTGGCATCAATTACTAATTTAACATCTTTAGACCGTTCGCCTGGCGCCATAATAATAATCTGCCCATCTGGAAGAGAAATACCGTCTGCGTTATCTATTAGAACGTTAAACTGTTCCACAGTATCAACAAACTCTCTAGAGAAGTGAAAAGTTATTTTTGCCTTATCGCCCTCCAAAATAGCAATATCAACCTCCGCCGGAGAAATTCCAATCCCACCAGAAGCTTTCGCGGTCAACGCTGATGCGAAAAATAAACAGATCAACAAAATACCACTCAAACTATAATGCGATAATTTCATACAAATTTATTCTACTTCAATTTTAGCGCCTATGCTTTTAAGTTTACCAAATAAATCCTCATAACCTCGTTCTAAATGTTCGAACCCAGAAAGTGACGACGTACCACGCGATATCAACGCAGCAACAATGCATGCCAAACCAGCCCTGATATCGAGCAACTGAATGTTAGCAGCCTTGAGTGACGTTGGACCCTTAATAATAGCTGAGTGCTTATGGTTGTGATCACGAAAACGGCACTGCACCTCTCCCAAACAGGTATCAAAGAGCGTTATATCCGCTCCCATCTCGCGCAATGTTTCGGTATAACCAAAACGATCTTCGTAAACAGTCTCATGAATCACAGAGGTTCCCTCAGCCTGAGTCAAAGCCACCAAAAACGGTTGTTGCCAATCGGTCATGAAACCTGGATGAGTATCAGTCTCTATTTTTAGACCCTGATATTTTGTTCCGCCTTTAAAAAGAATGCCGTCTGGGTAAACTTCGTAATCAGCGCCCATGCGACGCACAGCGTTCAAAAACGTTATCATGTCACGATGTTTAGCGCCCTCACAATAAATCTCACCACGGGTAGCAATGGCCATGGCAGCAAATGACGCTACTTCCATTCGGTCAGATAAAATGCGGTGCGTACAACCATGAAGTTTTTCTACGCCAGTAATCTCTATGTGTCGTCCAGCGCCTAGCTCAATGATCGCGCCCATTTTCTGCAACATCATGATTAGATCGACAATTTCTGGCTCAATGGCCGCGTTCTTAAGCACCGTGCGGCCTTCAGCTAGCACGCTCGCTAACAACACCGTTTCTGTAGCACCAATAGATGGATATGGAAGTTCGATTAATTTACCTTGCAACCGACCGTCAACCATCGCCTTATATCCATCAGCATCAACCTCGATCTTGGCGCCCATCTTTTCTAAAGCATCTAGATGAAAATTCACTGGTCGAGGACCAATCTTATCGCCACCTAACATTGGCACATAAGCTTCGTAGGCCCGGTGCAAAAGTGGAGCCAAAGCTAAAATAGCTAGCCGATTCTTACGCGATAATTGCATAGCCGAAGTTGAAGCAATCTTAGGCGTACGTAATTTCAAAGTATGATCGACTAGATCGGTTTGTGCACCCAGCATCTCAACTAGCTCACGTGCAATTTCCGATTCTTTTTGTAGCGGTACGTTTTCTAATACGACTTCGTCGGCCGTGAGCAACGAAGCGATAATCATCTTAGAGGCGGCATTTTTAGCGCCGGCGATTTTAACTCTGCCCTCCAATGGAACGCCACCGGTAATTTTGATAATTTTTACCATAAAGTGTCACTATAATGTCATAAAATCTGTGTTTCGACAAGAAAAAAGCCGGCAGCCAAGGGGCACGCCGGAAGTTACTACCAGAGCTTGTTAAGCATCTTTTTACGATTGGCTGAACCATCTCGGAAATCCACACCGCAAATAAAACGTGGAAATCTAAATGGAAAATATTGGTCACAAAGCTGATTAAGCCGGTAAACGCTGTGCCGCGCCGCTGTGTGCGAAAATAAAGTGTCGGCGTAATGCTGTCCTAATTGGAGATTAGCCTCAACGGGTACTCTAGTTCCATTTGGTAATTTAAAGTCTAGTTCGTAACGTCGAGCCTTAAAGTCTATACAAGAATACGGATTGGTTGGGTCAACTACACTCTCCGGTCGGCCATGTGGTGGTTCACGGACCGAAAATGGAGCAATATTGACAGCCACTTGAAACGATTCTTCAAGGATTCCAAGATCCTCTGACGTCAGGGCTATAATCGTCAGCCCTCGCTTATCAACCTGTTGAACTAGTGGCACGCCCTTGCGCATCACCTTGATTGTTGTTGCAAAATCGTCTTTAACACGATCGTCGAATATGACAGGAATTCGTCTATCGTTAACAAGTAAAAATCGACAGTCGATTTCATGTGTTTGCTCCACCCAATCCAGCCTATGCTCTGGTACCGGACATGCGTCCAACGCATAAGCTAGCTTCTTACACCGCAGGTCATCGTTAGGGTCTAACCAGACACGTAAAAATAACCGACTTGATTCGCCAGGGGCAAAGAGACGCTGAATAATGGTATCAAACGCATCTTCTGCCTGTTCACCTACGTCAATTTCACTCTCGACTTCACTGATCCAAAACAACATTCGCGACATAATGTAGCGTGGCAACGCCTCACGTTGACGCCGAGCTGAAAGACGATCAGCGCCCCGCGGACTAAATGCAGTGTCAATCAAATCCACCGGACTAAACGTATGAGCGACACGACTTTCGGAGCTTAATCTTCCCAGGAATTCCTTAGGCGCATGTTCGACCAGAAGCAATCGATCAAACGTCTTCAGCCTGGCTGAAGCCATACGCAGACCGCGAACCACAGATCGAATACTAGAATCCGATGGTTCGTATACACTTTGGTAAAATCGACCAAAACGGACGTCTGGCGACTCAGAGGGATGGTCACTGCCCTCCAGCAGATGATGCATTAAGAGCATTTTCTGATACTCAGGTCCAAGCACTGGATGAGCATTAATCGATTTGATCCAGTCTTCGTAGCTATCATCAAGGATTTTATATGTTTCCAAAGAACACCTCATTACAAACTCTAAAGAATAAAACAAAAAACGGCAAGAGCCGTGTATTCAGTAATTTTGGTAACTAGCGATAAATGTTCAACAGCTAGGCGCGGATGGCAGACAAGGAAACGTACTTACTGGTACGTAGACGATGTCTGACAGGATCCGCAACAACGCTGATGAATATTTAGCGCGGTTACTTATAAGTGCTTCAAGGACAGTCTTGTGAATTGGCTCTGTCCCCATGAGGGCAAAACGTTGTCCCGACGACCGAGCCAAGCTTTCGCTCGGCATGGCGCTAGTGCAACGTCAGAAACCGCTGGATCCCGCACTATCCCTCAGTCGATGATTAATCGCTACTGGACAGGCTGGTCCGCGTAAACTCGCGGAAGTCATGGATCCTTTCACAATGAAAATGGCCAATTACTTTTCGTGTCCCTGAAGCACTTTTATTATCACTCTTATTAAATTCTTTGGCAAACAAAAAACTCGTGCTTTCGCACAAGTTTTCCTCAGTTTATGCACAGACATTATACTCCTTCGCCAACATGAAACTTGTCAGTCATTTTTTCGTAAGAAAACAGCTCACTTTCCTTAAAGAATCGTTTGATCTCAGTTTTAGAAGCATCTGCAGAATCTGAGGCGTGCACCATATTAGAAGGTACATTCATTGAAAGATCAGCACGAATAGTTCCAGCATCAGCTTTGCGAGGATTAGTCGCGCCAACAATCTTACGGACTTCTTCGATCACTTCCAATCCCTCAAGCACGATGGCAACAACCGGAGTTTGCATCATGAACTTCACCAAGTCTGGAAAAAAAGCTTTGTCCTTCAAATGACCATAGTGTTCTTCTAACGTAACTTGATCCAAGTGCGTCATTTTCATGCCGACTGTTTTCAAACCCTTACGTTCGAATCGAGTGATAATTTCACCAACCAATTCGCGCTGTACTGCGTCTGGCTTTACAAGAACTAACGTGCGTTGAATATCGGCCATAAAATCAATATTGATGGATAATTATGCCAAAGACTATCAATATAATAGCGATTCGTCAAGACAGGATAGATCACCTGAATTCATCCTATGCGATTGCTACAAATATTTCATCACAGATAAAACATTGTAAACAAAATTGATACGATCGTACTGATTCTGTTTACAAATTATCAATACCCTATCCGGCAATACAAACACGAATCCATTTCTCAGCCTTCATCAACTTTATAAAAACTGAAATC
>CAYPRR010000023.1:8799-9639 GCA_964413245.1 uncultured Gammaproteobacteria bacterium | reverse complement strand
TACATCCAGGAAATGGCGAATTATATCGATATTGTTAGCTTGTCTAATAATCACGCTTCGGATGTCGGCTCGGCTGGTGAACTAGAGACGCATCAATGGCTAGATGAACTCGGTGTACCTTGGTTTGGAAGTTATCGACACCCAGCGCCTCGTTACGATACGGAGATTAATGGCTTCAAACTGACCTTTATTGGCTATCACGCTTTTCAGCCGGCCGAAGACGAGTTAGTGATAGAGATCGAAGCAGCTAATACTGAAGGTCGCTATGTAATTGTGATGCCACATTGGGGCACGGAATATTCAATAACTCCCAATTCAACGCAAGAACGATTAGTCCAGTTGATGGTCGATGCTGGTGCTGATTTGATTATTGGCGGTCACCCACATGTGGCGCAGGGAAGCGAAACCGTCGATGGCACTGAGGTTGTTTATTCACTTGGAAATTTCATCTTCGATCAGGAGATTCCAGAGACCTGGACGGCATTAACCGTTGGTGTGATAATCACTGAAGATCAGATTAAAATTTATTTGTTACCGGTAGCGACTCGTTATGGTCAACCGGTGCGATTAACAGACGGTGATGACCAGAAATTCATCGATTCAATCCCAGCTCCGTGACTTCTAGACTTTATAATTTTTAATTAATTATTCGAGAACTAGCGATAAGTAGCCCATCCTGAGGAACGAAGTGACGAAGGATCCAAAGACACGTAGATCCTTCGCTACGCTCAGGATGGTGAATTATTTAGCGCGGTTCTAACATTTCTATGGCCAACTTCGCTCCACCACCAATGCCGGACTTTGAAGATAAGAAGAGATTTCCTTGGAAGGTTTTTGGAA
>CAYPRR010000023.1:0-8789 GCA_964413245.1 uncultured Gammaproteobacteria bacterium | reverse complement strand
ATTTCCTTGGCAGTGGTCATCATTGCTTGGTCATTTTTTATTGGTTTGTTGCTCGGATCAGAAACGGGTGGAATTCGCGAATCAGCAACTTTGCCAGAAGTCGAAGATGTTGACGATGGTGATGTAGGGGCCGATCCAGGTATCGGCCCGACTGATGAGACCGAACCGGCTGTTGTAGTTGACGCTCAAATGCTCCAGGTAGAGTGGACTGATGTGGCTGATCAGTCGGTACGAAGTACTAATTATGAATGGAACCAGGTTGTTTTTGGTGATTTAGAGTTAAGGGCCGAAGATGGCGTTGGGCCTCATGCGATTTCTTTAGGAAAGATCAAAAGTGGGATTTATGATGGCCGTGAATTGCAGATGTATATTGCTGGTAAGCCAGGTTTGGGTACATTTTATGAAATGTATTATATTCTTCCGGCCGTTGGCAGTAATTCGATGGTGATCTTTGATCGTTACGCAGGTCAGGTTGGTGAGGCTTTCTCCCGACCGACACGCCAAGTCACGGCTTCGGAAATGTTGGGTGAAGAGGGTCTGGCTCGATTGGCTCAATTCGCAATCAAAGATGAAGGGGCGATGTTTAATAATCAAATGATTTTAGATTCTGGTTCAAAGATCGCTGAATTAGAAGAATCGGTTTCAGTTACGGATGATAGAGGTTGGAACTTCAAGCTAGTCGGGCAGTGGTCGAGAATCGATTATCCATTGGATATTTCATTTAAGAAATCAACAACTAATATAACATTAACTGATGGTCGGGAGTTGATGTTGTCCGAACAAGATAAGAACTCTCCATTTGCTGATAACTTGTTTCATTACACTCGTGAAGATGGTCGAATGGTTTTCTATGTACAGGATTTAGGTATTGGTATTGATCAGACTAACGGTGAATCAACGGGTGTGCCAAATGTTGCTTGGAGCTCAGGAATTATCAATTCAACGACTTACACATTAGGAGCAATTGGTGGTTGTGGCACAAGTAGTAGTTTCTACACCGTTGCAGAAAGCAATTTCAGTAAGTTGAAGGAGGCTGGTTATTATAATATTGGGGATTCTAGTGAGAAGGTGACGGTTTATGAGCCAATAGATTATGAAACCGGTTATTATGATTTTGAAAGGTGGTTAAGTAATAATGAAGGAAAGACAATCACAGATTTTGCCGCTTTGCATCCATACTTTTACGTTCGAGATTCTTTCAACCGTTTAGTCGAATTTAAGGGCAGTGACTTCTTGCCGATAGCGGAGTGTGGCAAGCCGGTGATTTATTTGTACCCAACTAAGACTACTAACATCGACGTTACACTCACTCCAACTGGTGGCTTTACCTACACCGAACCAGTTTATCAAAACGGTTGGCGCGTCATAGCATCACCAGACGGGACGTTAGTTAATCGTGATGATGGTCGGACTTATCCGTATCTGTTCTGGGAAGGACGTGGCGGTTTGTACTCATCACCATCTAAATTCTGGGTGGTGAAAAAGTCTGATGTTCACACGTTCCTTGTTTCAACACTCGCTAAGCTTGGACTCAATCAAAAAGAAACAGCTGACTTCATCGAGTTCTGGGAGCCACGAATGCAATCAGCTAATTATTACAAGATTGGTTTCCATGGTACGCAGGTGATGGATCAAATTGCGCCAATGACGCTTTCACAGAAGGCGGACACGACACTCCGCATCCTTATGGATTATCAAGAGCTATCGGCGCCAATCAAAGCCAATCCTCCAACGTTACCAACAACTCCAGTTAGAAAAGGCTTCACGGTAGTTGAGTGGGGCGGTGTGTTGCGTTAAAATATTAATAAAATACAGTCCTTGGTCAGGACTGTATTTTATTTGTAGGTGCTTTCGTTTCGTAATCGTACATCTTCAATTTTAATTGTTTTTGTCTCTTGGTTGATTGTGAAGATTACTCGATAACGGCCGACCCTAACCCTGAAGAGTGCAGAGTTTTTAAGCTTTTGTATTTTTATATTATTAGTCTGGCCAAGCTTGAGCAACCTCATTATTTCAAGGACTCTCGTTTGGTCTTTGATCGACATTCGACTTAATAGTTTCTCGAGATCATCCATAAAACGTTATTGAATGTTCTCGAGTGCTTTTATAAACTCTTCAATTGGAACACCCTGACCGTCATTATCTCGATCAGCGTTGAAGATTGTTTCCCAATTTCCTTCATCTTCAAGGTCGTCCAAATCAACCGGACTAATCGTTAGCGATTTTCCATTTTCTTTTAATAGATATCGATTCGTAGCAAAATTCTTTCGCCATTTTACCGGCAACGTGATTTGACCTTTAGTCGTGGCAGTTACAAGGTGATTCATAAAATATAGTAAATTCCTACATTCCTACTTTACAACTTTGGTAAAATATCGTCAATTTCAGTAGCCGGAACAATACTGGGATCAGCGGTGGCTTGGCCACTCAAGATGATCGTGGCGGTAGGGGCGCCAGTGGCCGAGACAAAATACTTTCCAGTAAAATCGGCAACGGCGTTTGGAGTAAAAGTTACCGTGATAAAACAAGTTTCACCTGCTTCAAGATTTTTGGGGCAGGTGTTTGTTTGTTTGAAAATATCAGTTGGTTCATCTGGGTTAGAAATCACTAATGACGTTAGAGTTTTACTGCCGATATTTTTTACTGTGATCACGGAATGAGACGAACCTCTTGGTGGCGCGCCAGTCGCTGGTCCAGTAGCTTCGATGACTTCTTCTGATGTTAGCCAGATGATCTCGTCGAAATTAATCGTCTTCGGCGAAATGAAAAGCGACGTTGAGAGTCCTGTTCCAGTTAGATTGATAATTTTTGCTTCGGCATCGACTGGTTTGATGGTTAGGGTTCCGGTTAGAACGCCAGAAATTGTTGGTGTAAAGCCTACAATCAAATAATCAAAGTCACCAGCACTTAACGAACGATCAAAAGCTAATTTTGCGCTGAAATCACCGGTCGTTTGGACTGATTCGATGTTTAATTCTCCAGTTCCAGAGTTCTTGATTTTCAGTGCCTGATCATTCGCTGAACTTCCAATCGGTATTTCACCAAAAATAATATCGTTCATCGAAACCTCAATAAGCGGACCGTTATTAATTTCCAGTTCTTCTACTACTGGAACGTCTTGATTACAGCCAGAACCGACTAATATTAGCGAAAAAATGATAGCGAAAAGTTTTTTCATAAGTGCATGAATCTTATACTTTATTGACATTTAATCAAATTATCTGCTGTGTATATCCACAGTATTACTTGGCGTTTTTTACAGATGTGTTAATATTCCCTTGTAAATTAAGTAACTTTAACTGATTGTCCTATGTCTGCACGATTATCCAAGTCCGCTTTGATGGCCGCCATTTCCGAAAAGTGGGGAGTTTCCAAGAAGGAGGCCGGTGAGAAGTACGACGCTTTGGTCGGTCTCGTTTACGGCGAAATCAAGCGCGCTGGCGAAGTCATGCTCCCAGGCCTCGGCAAGATGGCCAAGAAGCATCGCGCCGCTCGTCAGGGTCGCAACCCAGCCACTGGTGAAACCATCCAGATTCCAGCCAAGACCGTGGTGAAGTTCTCAGTCAACAAAGCCGCCAAGGACGCTTTGCTATAAGAATTTAGGGGTTGATTTAAATATCAGCCCAATGAAATGGACCGGCACAAATGTGTTGGTCCGTTTTGTTTTTGGTCTTGTGTGATAAACTTTAATTAAGTAAGATCATGCCGAATTTTTCCCGAGGTATGAAGAGATTTTTTTTAGCGGTTTTAGTGGTGAGCCTAGTTGGGGCTGGTCTTTGGTATCTCTTGCATAAAACAACCGAAGTGATTGGTCAGGAAACGGTTGTGAAATCGGTTGATGATGTGATCGCTAGCGTGATGGCCGAACGGTCGGCTAATATTGAAGGCGGCGAAGCACAGAGTTTTGGTTCAAATGAAGAAGTGGTTGTTCTTTTGCTTGGACTCGATTCACGCAAAGGTGACGAACATCCGCATTGCGATGCGATTCATTTCTTCACGTTAAACTTGAAGGCCGGGACGATTAAAATTACTACTGTGCCACGAGGAACTTACGCTTATATTCCGGGTAAGCATGCACCGAGTGAATATTATCTTTCCAATTCTTGTGCATTAGAGGGGATTGATTATGGCATTACCCAAATTGAAAAGGTGGCTGGTATCAAGCATGATTATTTGGTTGAAGTCGGTTTTTCACAGACACTTGGAATTTTGCGCCTCTTTGATTTACCGACTACGACAACCTTGCAGTGGCTACGTCACCGTCAGAGTTACGCCATCGGTGAACCGCAACGATCACACAACCAGGCTGTTTACATGAAGGATATGATTGTTGCTCAGCTTCATCGCTTTCGTGATGATTTCTCGGTTTCTATGCAGTACATCTTGTTTAAGACCGTTGATACTGATTTAGACTTTCCAACCGTCCGAGCGTTGTTGAATGTGTACTTAGATGTAAAAATCGATGAACATCCAGAATTGATCACCTTGGAAATGAAGCCATTTTATCCGGTGGTTGATTATCATCTAGATACGGAAAATCCTGACGCTCAAGTTCAGGCGCTCATTGATTATCTGAAACCACACTTGAGCCATGAGGATTTATCGTCTCGAACTATGGAATCGATTCAGGGTGAATTAGTCGCTTATATTCTAGAACGGTCAGAATCATCTGATTCAATTGCCGATTTAGTTGATAAACAGTTATGGCTTCAGGTTGAAGATGATGAAATTCGCGAAGATTTGCATTATCGAGCGGTGGAAAAATATGTTACCGAGTTGAACGCCGTTGATCGGCAGTCCGCCATCGACTATTTGTCAGAGTATGTTTTGGAACTCGAAACCTTAGGACAGACAAATTGGGCCCTGAAGGCAAAAGGTTTATTAGCTGATCTCGTCGGAAATTAAAAAAACAACAAAAAAACCACCGAGCAGAACTCGATGGTCTTCTATTTAGACTTTGAAATCGCGTAAATCGTAATTCTTGCCTTCCTTTTGCCATTTGGCCAAGGTCTTCACAGCTCGGGCAGAGACTAAAACCATTTCTAGCTTACCAGTAGCTGGGTTTAGCAAACGACGCTTTTGCACGTTAGGCATTTGGCGACGTTTGGTTTTGACGTTGGAATGGGACACGTTGTTGCCAACGAGTGGGCCTTTGCCAGTGATAATACAAACTTTGGACATATCAGGGTTAGAACTGCGCTAAATTATCGCTAGTTCTCAATTATTAGTACCGCCGGAGTTTATCAGGCTTCGGGGAGTTTGGCAAGGAATATGCTATAATGCCACTGTGAACAACCTTGGAGGAGACAAGGGAATCGCCCATGTGGTTGCAGTTAATATGGGTTATGGTCATGAGCGTCCGGCTCATGTTCTTCGTGATTTAAATGGTGGTTCGGTAATTATCGCCAACAATTATCCAGGTATTCCAGACTCCGATCGTCAGGTCTGGGAGACGACTAAAACTTGGTACGAACGGATTTCTCGTTTTAAAAAGGTGCCAGTTATCGGTAATCTGGCTTTCGCTGCCATGGACGAAATTCAGCGTATTCCTGATTTTTATCCTCGACGTGATTTGTCTAGACCAAGTTTGCAGGTTCGAGAAATGTATTTGTTGATTAAGCGACAACATCACTGTCGACATTTGATTGAGCAACTAGCTGCTAATCCCAAGCCACTAATCAGCTCGTATATGACCCCAGCTTTTGCGGCTGAGGAGTTTGGTTATCCAGAAGACATATATTTAATTATTTGTGATGCGGACATGAGTCGGGCTTGGGCGCCACTTAATCCAAAGAGTAGTCGCATTAAATATTTCGCACCCAACGGCCGTGTTGTTGAGCGTCTAAAATTATATGGTGTAAAAGACAAGAATATCGAGCTAACCGGTTTTCCGTTACCAAAAGAAGCTATCGGTGGACTAGATGCACCGATCGCCTGTGAAGATTTGAAGCGTCGAATGTGCAATCTTGACCCACAAGGAATTTTTCTGGGTCGAGCGGAGAAAATGATCCGTGCTTATTTGGGTCCACAATTTTGTCCGGCCGTGCGGGCTAAAAAGCAAGGCGTGGTTCATGTTTCGTTTGCTGTAGGTGGTGCTGGCGCCCAACAGGAATTAGCTGTCACGGCGGTCACAAGTTTGAAGGCGGAAATCAAACGAGGAAAAATCACCATGACGTTAATTGCTGGTACTCGTCCGGAGGTTGCGCAATATTTTCGTGATGCGCTCAAGAACCTTGGTTTGGGTTCGATGATTGATAATGGTGTTGATATTTTAATTGAAGATAGTCGACCAAAATATTTTGATGCTTTTGCTCGTTTGATGCGTAAGACTGACGTTTTGTGGACTAAGCCATCAGAATTGTCGTTTTATACTGGACTCGGTATTCCAATTATTATGGCCCCGACGGTTGGCAGTCAGGAAGATTTTAATCGTCATTGGTTGCAACAAGTTGGTGGCGGTGTCGATCAACTCAATCCTCGCTACGCTAACGAGTGGCTATTTGATTGGATCAATTCTGGTGCTTTGGCTCGTATGGCTTGGCAGGGTTTTATCGAAGCCCCAACCCACGGCGCTTATCGAATTGAAGATATTTTGTACGGCCGACCAAATACCATCCATGCTTTACCGATGGTGGTTTAGAGCCCGCGAATCTGTTACCATAGGCTTGCTATGAAAGATTTTGTTTTATCACCGCAGACTGAGGGAGCGCCAAACTTGAAAATCGACTATCAAAACGAACTAAACGATGAGCAATATCAGGCGGTCATGGCTGGATCCGGACCGGCTTTAGTTTTAGCCGGAGCAGGTTCTGGCAAGACTCGAACCATCACCTATCGAGTCGCCTGGTTGCTAGAACATGGTGTGCCACCAGATAATATTTTGCTTTTGACTTTTACTAACAAGGCGGCTAACGAAATGGTCCAGCGTATTGATTCGTTGTTGAGTGCTTATCCGGCTGGTTTGTGGGCTGGTACGTTTCACTCGGTCGCCAATCGATTGTTACGTCGTTATGCGTCGCGTTTGGGCTACGGTTCTAATTTTTCGATTCTCGATGAAGACGATTCTAAAGAATTGGTTTCATTGTGCGTGAAGGAATTAAAAATTGATGTTAAGGGTCAGAAATTTCCAAGTTCTGCAGTTTTACGCTCGATTATTTCTTTTGCTAATAATAAAGACTGCACCATGGGCCAGGTTTTGGAACGACAACACCCACGTTTTATTAGTTGGCGATTAGACATCGAAAATGTTGCTAATCTTTATCGTCAGCAAAAGTTGTCGCAGAACGCCATGGATTTTGATGATCTATTGCTTAAGCTGCTTGAACTTCTAAAAAAAGATGAAGAAGTCCGCAATCATCTCAGCGAACAATTTCAATATATTTTGGTCGATGAGTTTCAAGATACTAACGTGATTCAAGCTTCGATTGTTCAGCTGTTGGCCGCGCATCATGGCAATGTTTTGGCGGTGGGCGACGATGCTCAAAGTATTTACTCTTTCCGCGCCGCTGAAATTCGAAACATGTTGGATTTCCCAAATCTTTATGCGGGCACGGCGATGTATCGATTGACGACTAACTATCGATCAACGCCACAAATTCTAGCGGTAGCCAACGCCGTTATCAAAAATAACAGTGAACAATTTTCCAAAGAATTGAAAACTTCTTGTGATAACGGCGAGAAACCATCGTTAGTCGCCGCCGCCTCGCCATCGCAAGAAGCGCAGTATATCGCCGATCAAATCGCCTCGTTGTTAAGTGCTGGTGCGGTGTTACCACAAATTGCGGTTTTATTCCGCTCATCATTTCATTCGCAGTCTTTGGAATTTGAGTTGATGCGACGAGGTATTTCTTACGAATATCGTGGCGGTATGAAGTTTTTTGAGCGTGCGCACATTAAAGATGCCATTGCTCATCTTCGCTTAATGCACAATCACAAAGATGGCATGGCATGGGTTCGATGTTTAAAGATTCATCCAGGAATTGGTTTGGTGACCGCAGGTAATATTGCGAGTTCCTGCTCGCAGGCTGAAAGTTTGGATGAAATATTCGTGCTTAGTCAGCGTGGCGCCAAGGCTGATGCTGGTTGGAAAAGTTGCTTGCGAGTAGTTGAAGCGTTGCGTAGTGCCAAATATCCGTCCGATGCAATTCGAGCTTTTTGTAAAACTGATGAGTACTCAAATTATTTGGAGGCGGAATATCCAGATGCTTCCGATCGTTTAGAAGATTTGGAACAGTTCGCGGTTTTTGCAGAACAATTCCAGAAATATGAAGATTTCTTGGAAGCGGTGACGTTAACGGAAGATTTTAGTGGTAAGCGCGTAGGGGCCGATCCAGGTATCGGCCCGACTGATGAGAGTAAATTAATATTGACCACCATTCACCAAGCTAAAGGCTTGGAGTGGGATCATGTCTTTGTTATTCATTTAGCCGAGGGATCTTTTCCACACAGTCGAGCGATGAGTGATGCTGGCGCTATTGAAGAAGAGCGTCGGCTTTTCTACGTGGCTAGCACGCGCGCACGTAAGAATTTATACCTCACCTACCCGGCGACCACAGGATTTGATACAATAGAGACTAAGCAACCTTCGATGTTTCTCGCGGAGATTCCCGAAGGATGTTATGAGCGTGTTCGTTTGCGTCAACCTGGCTGGTTGCCGTCAGCCTCTTCGGCTCGACGATCAACTTGGGTCGAAGATTCAAATGAACCAACTATCGTGCTCGATGATTTAGGTGAGCGGGTTAAAAAACCGATGCCCAAATCATTTCTAGGCGATTATTAGTAATTACCAA
>CAYPRR010000022.1:1013-9866 GCA_964413245.1 uncultured Gammaproteobacteria bacterium | reverse complement strand
GGCGACTGAATCTCGTCCGTTGGTTGTAGAGCCTTGGGCTTTCTTATGTGCCATATTGATGCTCGTTATTACTCTGGTTTAAGGCTAAAATAATACTCTCGCTTACTTATTTAGTTGGCTGTAATCTACACTTTTTAGTAAAAAACGTCAAGTCTGGCCTGTTGAAATCTATTGGATGTTGGGTTATTATACCTCTGTTATGAAAACTCGAGTTGAGGAGGTTTTGAAATTAATTAGGCCGAAACTAGCTATTCATCGGGGTTCGGTGGAACTAGTCAATGTTGATGAGGAGCAGGGAATTGTTAGAGTTCGATTGACTGGTGCTTGTGATAATTGTCCGATGGCCGGTATAACGCTTAAGCACGGCATAGAAGCAATACTAATAGATACGATTCCAGAAATTCGTGAAGTTTTGGCCGTATGAGTAAAATACTTTCTATTTGGTGCGCGTCATTTAAAGAAATGGCGACGATACGATATTTTAGAGTAACTATTCTCGGTAGTTTTTTTGTGTTTCTTTGTACGACTTTGCTTCCAGTATGGCGTCTATTTCCAATTGGTTTACAGAACAAGCTAGCTATTCCGCTTCACTATAATATATATTCAGGCATCGATCTCTTTGGTCCGTGGTGGTATATCTTCATGATACCTGTTATTGGTTTAGCTATTTTTGTGCTTAATTTGGTTTTGGCTATCGGTATTTGGCGACGTGAACAGGTGTTGAGCTATTTTTATCTTGGAGTTAGTGCCGGTAGTCAGTTGATCCTCTTTATGGCTATGGTTTTCGTAGTACTTCTTAATCTTTCTTATGGTTGATCAATTCGTCATTGTAAAAATTCTCACACTTACAACAATGGCTTTTATTTTGGCGGTACTTTGGACACCATTGTTAACTCATTTTTTATTTAAATTTAAAATAGGCAAATCATTACGATTAGCCAAGCAGGCTCCGATTTTTTCAAAGATGCATGCTAGTAAAGCTGGTACACCAACCATGGGAGGTATCTTAATTTGGGGTACAGTTTTAATGGTAGCATTAGTTTTTCTATCACTTTCTGATTTATTTCCTAATCACCTTCTAGGACAGTTTAATTTTTTAACGCGAGCACAAACTTGGTTGCCACTGGGTGCTTTAATCGCTTCTGGTGTGATAGGTTTGGCAGACGATTTTTTTAACGTAAAGCGTATCGGTAAAAATGGCGGTGGTATTCATATTTGGCAACGTCTAATCCTTTATACTATTATCGCTGCAATTGGTGCATGGTGGTTTTATTTTAAACTTGATTGGGATTTATTGCATATTCCATTCATTGGTACAATTGATTTTGGATTATGGTACATCCCATTTTTTATAACCGTAATTGTTGGAACTAGTTTTTCTGTTAATCAAACTGATGGTCTTGATGGTTTAGCCGGTGGAACTTTAGCTTCTTCTTTTGCGGCTTTTGCAGTTATAGCTTTATTGCAGGGTAAGTATGAATTAGCTGCTTTTTGTGGCGTAATAATCGGCGCTTTACTAGCATTTTTATGGTTTAATATTTATCCAGCTAGGTTCTTTATGGGTGATACTGGAGCTATGTCGTTGGGCGTTACATTAGGAATTGTGGCAATGCTTACGAATTCTGCTTTATTATTGCCGCTTATTGGTTTTGTTTTTGTGGTTGAAGCTGTAACAACTATTATCCAACTAACTTCAAAAAAATTATTAAAGCGTAAGGTTTTCTTGGTCGCGCCAATCCATCATCACTACGAAGCAGTTGGTTGGCCGGAGCCAAAAATTGTGATGCGTTTTTGGGTTATTTCATGGATAACAGCGGCGTTGGGAATTATCTTGGCGATTTTAGACATGACAATTGCCGTGTAACTTATGCGTCATGCTACGAACAGTGGAGCAGATAGGATATTCTTGATTTTAGTTTTGATAGTAACGGTTTTTGGTCTGGTGATGTTGACATCAGCTTCTGGTCCAACTAGTTATGCAGATCATGGTAATAGTTTTTATTTTGTAAAACATCAATTTCTAGCCGGTTTGTTGCCAGGACTAGCCATGATGTTTATCGCTAGTAAGATTCCGTACACGTTGTATAGAACTTATGCTTTGCCGTTGTTATTGATTTCCGTAGCGTTACTTACATTAGTTTTTATACCAGGCATTGGGACTGATCTGAATACTTTTGCGAAAAGTTGGGTCCAAATAGGTTCATTTGTTTTTCAGCCGGCTGAAATTGTTAAGCTGACTTTTCTCTTATATTTGGCCGCTTGGATGGAGCGCCGTGGTAATGAACTAAAAGATTTTAACGCCGGACTAGTTCCGTTTTTAGCTATTCTTGGGGTTATCGCTTTTCTGATGATGCAACAACCAGACTTGGGTTCGCTTTCGATCATCGCGGCTATGGCATTTATTGTTTATTTTGCGGCTGGAGCGCCAGTTATTTATTTATCAGGTATAGGTATTATCGGTGCCATAGTTTTTTCAATCTTAGTCAAAACTTCAGAATATCGGGTTAATAGATTATTAACTTTTTTACATCCAGAGCTTGACCCATTGGGTGCCGGTTATCAAATCAACCAAGCTTTATTAGCAATTGGTTCGGGTGGTTTATTGGGCCGAGGATATGGCCATTCAATACAAAAACATCAATATTTACCGGAGGTTTCCGGAGATTCAATTTTTGCAGTTATCGGAGAAGAGCTAGGATTTGTTTTTACAGTTATTTTTATTGGTGTGTTTGGTGCAATGATCATGCGTGGATTAAAAATTGCTCAGTTGGCTCATGATGATTTTGGTAGATTCCTGGTGATTGGTATTATGGGCTGGTTCGGAGTTCAAGCGATTGTTAACATCGGAGCGATGCTCTCGTTGTTGCCACTTACAGGCGTAACGTTACCATTTGTTAGCTATGGTGGTACGTCGCTGGTGGTGGTTTTAACCGCAGCCGGAATCGTTTTAAATGTTTCTAAGGGTAAACCAGAATAATTATGGATCAATCACATTCACCAAATATTTTATTAACTGGTGGCGGTACGCTCGGTCCTGTCACACCGTTATTAGGATTGGTTGAAGCTTGGAAGCAAGCCGATGTTAATACTAAATTTTTTTGGATCGGAACACCAACCGGACCTGAACGCGCTTTAGTTGAGCGTTTACGTATCCCATTTTTTGAATTAGATGCACCAAAATTTGACCGTACTCGTTTTTGGACTTGGCCTTTGATTCCGTTTAAAGCGATCTCAAGTTTGATTAAGTCTTGGAATTATTTAGAAGAGTTGCAACCAGATTTAGTTTTTTCGGCTGGTGGTTATGTGAGCGTGCCAGTGATCTGGATGGCGGCAATAAAAAAAATACCAACCTGGATTCACCAGCTGGATGTCGAACCGTTACTGGCCAATAAATTGATGGCACCCTTAGCGACAAAGATTAGCGTGACTTGGGAGCAATCGATGAAAGATTGGCCATTATCTAAAACTGTTTTAGTTGGTGGTTTATTGCGCGAAGGGATTCGGCGTGGTAGTCGTGAGTGGTTTGTGCGTGAAAAAGGACTAGATGCAACTAAACCAACTTTATTGGTGATTGGTGGCGGAACGGGCGCTCAATCAATCAATTCAGCGATGGAGAATATTGCAGATGAACTGTTGCAGGAAATGAATGTGATTCACTTGACTGGTGTTGGTAAGATGGTTGAAATTTTAACTAAAAAAGGGAAGGGTTATCAGGTCTTTGAAATGCTCGATGTTGATTTGCCTCACGCTTATGCGTCAGCCGATTTGGTAGTAGCGCGTGCTGGGATGGGTACGATTACTGAACTGGTGGCGCTTGGCAAACCAATGATTCTTTTACCGATTCCCAATTCTGGACAGATTGCTAACGCCGATGTTTTATCATCAATCGGTGCAGCACAGGTATTAATATCACCAACACCACAAATATTAAGTCAGGCGATTAAACATTTGATGCGAGATACAACGGCTCGTCAGAAACTTTCGATGTTAGCTCGGCGCGCTTTTCAAACAAATGCCGCCTCGCAGATTGTTCGCGAAGCGGCAACTTGGGTTAAATAATTTTACAAGCCATGAAATTCCTCCAGCTACGTTGTTGCAGGGGCCCAGTTATTCGTCACCGTACCAGTAAGTACGTTTCCTAATAACTTTCCCTGCACCTAGTATCTGGAGTTTTTCATGTCTTGCCTCTGCGCTACTCATCGCCAGCGTCAGAATATCCAATAAAATCTTTCAACGAATCTTCCACTAGATCATTTCCAGAATCATTACAGTTAGGACACAAGCCATCATCGAGCATAGCGTCGCTCATATCAGCGAGGCAAGAAGAACAGACTCCCATAAGAAAAATATTTTTAAGTCTCAACGCGGGTCATTATAACAAAACATTTTTCTAACGCAAGCGAACGGCGGTTGACTTTGTGAAAGATCGATTTGGTTAGGCAACGTAGATGGACATTTAACCCGATTGCTCAAAAAAAGATCCGGTGGAATTCTTCCAGGGAGCTAGAGCGGTAGGTTATATGGAGCCGAGGTATAGGAGGGCGATGAAGAGATAGATCTGGAAAGCACCATTTTCCAGCGCCTCCGCCCAGTCGTGTCTAGTGAAGGCCTGCCAGAGAAAGTTGACGGAAAGTATCAGACAACTGACTGCAATCGATAAGGCAATGATCATTTGGTCTCCGAAAGTAGTGTTATGAAATAATTTTGTTTTGATTAGGTCAAGGTCGGATTAGTTATATCAGTATTTGAAATACAATACATCACGTGTACAATTATTTGTGTTAAGTGGTTTATAAGACGCTTCATTAAATGACCGATCGGCCTTTTAATGAAGCAAATCAATTATGAAAAAAGGATCAAAATCTGCTGAATTATTTTCAGAATTAGTTGATGAAGTAATTTTATTGCATCGTTCAGTGAAAAATCCTCTCTGGAGAATGATGCTAGATGAGGAAATATTGTGGGCGAAAAAGAGTTCAGACGAAAGGAGGATGCGCAAACAAGCACTTCAACGTTTGAGAATTCAAGGATTGATTGAAATAAAAAAAATAGGAAAGGGAATACGTCTGGATTTTACTGATCGAGCAAGGCATAGGATACTAATCGCAAAAATTAGGAATGTTAAAAACGTGCTTCCGAAAGGAAAGGTTTGTGTAGTCTGTTTGGATATTCCGGAGCGCGCAAGGGGAGTTCGACGATCAATGAACAGTGTTCTTGAGGCTGCGGGATTTAATCGTGTGCAAAAGAGCGTCTGGGAAGGTCAATCAAATATTATTTCAGAACTCGATGAATTAATTAAGCAACATCGAGCTCATTCTTGGATAAGTATTTATTTGGCTGATAATCCTAGAGATAGACGATGAGTTGACTCATTAAATGGCTGATCGGCCTCTGAGTGAAGCAAACTATTTTTTGGTGCGCCGGGTGGGGATCGCCCGTGCCTCTCACCTCGTCGTCACTCGGCTCGGGCTGGGCACCGCCTCGCCATGCCATCTGCTGATGGTATATGGCTCCGGCGTTCTCTCCCCAGTGCAAGCCAAGCAGTTGGCTTGCTCCCGGCCATAACAGAAAAACTCTCAACCGAAGTCGAGAGTTTTTCTGGTGCGCCGGGTGGGGATCGAACCCACGACCGCGGGCTTAAAAGGCCCTCGCTCTACCACTGAGCTACCAGCGCGTACTGTACCTATGAATTTTACCCAACGGCCAATTTATAACATGAATGTGACATTTCATCAAGTATCTACGCTTATTTAAAAAAAAGCCCCACGCTGCGCCTAGCTACCAGGTCGAGGTGGGGGAGTCGGGGGCTACTCCTCGACAGCGCGAGGGTGCCGTCCCAGAAAGGCGCGTACGCCGATCTTGAGGAAGTACTGATTGTCGCTGAGCCGAGCGATGGCGCAGGCCTCTTCGAGGGTCAGTAGAAGTAGCATGACGGCTGTGGCCAACATCACTGCTTCATCTGCCAGCTCCGGCAACCCAGAAAAGGAGAAGATGTACTCGCCAGCGCGAATGGCACCGCCCCATTGGTCGAAGTCCGGTTTGCGTGACTGCCAGCTCGAGTTGTGGTTTGGATTACGGTGGAGTCTGTAGACCTTCTCCAAAGAGGGGCTATTGTAACGCCGACGTTTCTTGGCCAATGTTGGTCCAACCGGCTGATGGTACGTGATCGTTAAAGCGCCAGAAATAACCGACGACCGACCCATACAAAAGAGGCCACCACGCCGACCTGCATATTCTCCCTGCAGTTCGCGTGCGATTACGGCCACTGCGCTGGTTACTACGCTAAGTACACGACGTCCATTTAATGCTTGATCCATTTCTACTCCGTTGTCTGAGGGTACGAACAACATTCACAAACTAACAAAATTTTCAAATATAATCAACTGTTAATGGTATAATTGTTATTAGTGACGAGCGTATTAATTTGGCTCAATGCTAGGAAGCGGACGAGCACGGCCGAGGCGTACTTACTGGTATGGTGAGACACCGAGCGCAGAACGATGACAACGCAGTCAGACAAATTAATAGCGAGTTTTATGAAGATCACCATGATCGGACAAAAAGGCGTTGTGGTTGGAGATAGGGGCGGTGGTATTGAAGTCCACGTGGCCGAAATTAGTCGTCGGTTAGTTGGACTCGGCCATCAGGTGACCGTTTACGCTCGTGCTGGCTATGATCCATATAAAAAATCGAGCTATTTTGGTGCTCGAGTTATTTTTTTACCGACTATTTACCGAAAGAATTTAGAAGCCATCATCCACACTTTTTTATCTACACTTCACGCCGTCACCCAGAGTAATGACATCATTCATTATCATGGTGTTGGCCCAGCTACACTCGCTTGGATTCCAAGAATTTTCTCACCCAAAAGTCGGGTGATCGTAACTTTTCATTCGCAAGACAAGATGCATGGCAAATGGGGGAGAGTCGCTAAAGCATATTTAGGCTTTGGTGAATGGGCGGCAGCAAAATTTCCGCATTACTGCATTACGGTTTCACACGGACTTCAGGTTTATGTCCGTGATGTTTTAAAGCGTCAGGCGATTTATATTCCCAACGGTGCGGAGATTAAAGTCGACCCGGGGAGCGATCTGCTAGCGAGTTTTGGCTTGGCGAGTAAACATTACGTTTTAAATGTGGGTCGAGTCGTTCCGCAAAAAGGCATTCATTTTTTAGTGGCTGCCTGGAAGAAATTAACGACTGATAAAAAATTAGTCATTGTTGGCGCACCAAGTTTTACCGATGCTTACATCAACGATTTAAAAAAGCAGGCGCAAGACTATCCGCGAATTATTTTTCTTGGTTTTCAAAAGGGTCGAACGCTCGACCAGCTTTACGCCAACGCCTATCTTTATGTGCACCCTTCAGAAGCGGAAGGTTTGCCATTGGTAATTTTAGAGGCGATGAGTTTTGGCATTTCGCCATTGGTTTCTGATATTTCACCAAACGTCGAAGCGATTCATGGCGCTGGTTGGACCTTTCGATCAACCGATGTTGAAGATTTGGCTAATCGTTTGGAGTTTCTACTAACTGATCAAGATGAGGTGCGCCAACGTGGTGAATCAGCTAAAGAAATTGTGCGAACGAAATTCAATTGGGATATCATTACTTCAAGGATCGAAGGTGTTTATATTAGTTCACGACATTAAGCTCGGGTGAAAATCTTATGATTCAAGACCTGACCCCAGAAATTATTCCTTGGCATTACCATAGCGCTAAAGATTGTTTGGCATTATTGGGTTCATCGATTAATGGACTTTCAGAAATTGAGGTTAAGAAACGTTGGCACGAGTACGGTAAAAATGTTTTGCCAAAAGCTCGGTCTACTTCAGCTTGGCAGATTTTAGCCGCCCAATTTTTTAGTCCTCTGATGATGATCTTGTTGATTGCCGCGGGTTTGAGCGCTTTGCTTTATGAATGGTTAGATGTTTATGTTATTGCTGCGGCTATTTTTATCAACACCTTTTTAGGCTTTATTGAAGAATATCAGGCTGACCGTTCTTGGCGCGCACTTTCCGCTTATTTACCGGATCTTGCCAAGGTGCGTCGTGCCGGGTTTGGGCAATTAATTTCGGCTGGTGATGTTGTGCCAGGTGATATTTTGCTCTTGAAGTCTGGCGATCGTATTACGGCTGATGCTCGAATAATAGAAGCTTATTCATTGGAAACGGGCGAAGCTTCGTTAACCGGTGAATCCACAGAAATCAATAAAACAAATCGTGTAGATCAATTAAACGCATCTGTAGCCGATCGTCATTCGATGGTTTATGCAGGCACAATTATTGTAGCTGGTCGTGGCACGGCTTTGGTGGTCGCTACTGGATCTAAGACGGAAATAGGTCGAGTGAACGCTTTAGTTTCAGGTGTATCTGATTCAGTTTCGCCTTTGGAGACGAAGCTAAATAGATTATCGCATCAGTTAAGTTGGGGGATATTATTTTTGGCGGTGTTAGTTTTTGTAGCTGGTTTGATGCGTGGCTATGAGGCATCAGAAATATTTCGTATTTCTATAGCCTTGGCAGTTTCTGCGATACCTGAAGGTCTACTTGTGGCCTTTACGGTGATTTTAGCCATTGGTTTACAGAGGATTTTGCGACATCAGGGTTTGGTCCGCAAATTAATTTCCGCTGAAACGTTGGGAAGTATTTCGGTTTTGTGTATTGATAAAACGGGAACCTTAACAACCGGTGAAATGACTGTTGACCAGATTAATTTAGGCGAAGAGTCGATTCCTCTGCACTATACCGGCCGGGTTGATTTGGATGAATTACGATTAGTTTTGGCGCTTAATAACGGAGCGATACTGGAACGTGATGCTCGGACAGGCCAAACACATTTCACTGGATCACTAAC
>CAYPRR010000022.1:0-1003 GCA_964413245.1 uncultured Gammaproteobacteria bacterium | reverse complement strand
AAGAACTATCGGTGAATAATTATGAATTGATCTCTGAGATACCATTCGATTCAAAAATTAAATATTCTGCCAGGGCTTGGAGATTTGGTGAAAAGATTCTCATCACAACTTTCGGCGCTCCAGAAGCTTTACTTAATAGACTGGATTTGTCGGACATTAAAAAACAGAAGGCGAAGAAAATATTTGATGGGATGGCTGAGTCTGGACTTAGGGTCATTCTTGTAGCGAAAACTATTACAACAATCGGAGATGAGCTCTTGGATAGTAACGTAGCAGATTTAGAATTATTAGGTGCCATTGGTTTACGCGATCCAGTTAGGAGTGATGTTGGTGATTTTATTTTAACAGCCAAATCAGCTGGAATTAGAACGGTAATGATTACCGGCGATCATCCAGAAACGGCGATGACAATAGCACGACAGGTGGGTATTAGCGTTGATGCTCAATCGATGATGTTGGGCAGTGAGTTGTCTGAGCTGACTGATTTGCAATTAGAAAAGCGTGTTGCTTCAATTAGTGTTTTTGCTCGTATTGCCCCTGAGCAGAAATTACGCATAGTTGAAGCTTGGCAGAGGCTGGGAGAGGTTGTTGGAATGACTGGTGATGGTGTTAATGACGCCCCGGCAATAAAGGTGGCGCATATCGGGATTGCTTTAGGATCATCAACTGATGTGGCTAAAGAGACAGCTGATTTGGTATTGCTAGACAATAGTTTTAAAACCATTGTCATGGCGGTTAAGGAGGGGAGAGTGATTTTCGATAACATGCGTAAGACATTGGTTTATTTGTTGGCCGGTAGTTTTAGTGAAATTATTTTGGTGATCGGTGCTTTGATATTAAATCTTCCATTACCAATTTTGCCAGCGCAGATTTTGTGGATTAATTTGATTACCGACGGTTTACCAAGTGTAGCTTTGGCTTTTGAGCCAGCCGAATCTGGAATAATGAAAGATCGACCGCGCTCATTGGCACAACCGATAATGAACAAGCAAATGAAGTTTCA
>CAYPRR010000021.1:0-9907 GCA_964413245.1 uncultured Gammaproteobacteria bacterium | reverse complement strand
GGCAAACTAGCTGAAGTTGATACTTCGAAAGTTAGTGCTAAGGATTATCTAAGTGACTTACAAAATGTTTTCCGGGCTGATGTTCCGGCGCCTTCAACTAAGGTTGTTCACGATGCTTGCATTGAGGCCTTTCCAATTAAAACTGGTGGAGCCTTGGAAGTACCCGGCGTCTTCCTGTAGGGGCCGATCCTGGTATCGGCCCGATGGTAATAACATAAAATTATGAAAACGGTTATTGAAATTCGCAAAGATATTTTAGACGGAAAGATTACTTCTGAAGAAGTAGTTCGAGCTTGTTTGGAAAAGATTCACGCCGAAGACGACGTGATCGGAGCTTTTTTAGAAACGTTTGATGACGAAGCAATCGCTCGGGCCAAAGAAATTGATGCGTTGTCGGGTGCCGAAAAAGAATTGTTGCGTTTGGCCGGTGTGCCAGTTGCGATTAAAGATAACATGCTGTACTTGGGACACACTTCGAGCGCCGGCTCCAAGATGTTGGCTGATTATAAGGGTGCTTATAATTCGACAGTCGTTGATCGTTTATTGCAAGCTGGCGCGGTGATCGTCGGTCGCACGAACATGGACGAATTCGCCATGGGATCATCAACGGAGACATCACATTGGAAGAAGACTCGCAATCCAGTTGATCACACCAAAGTTCCTGGTGGCTCGTCTGGTGGTTCGGCGGCGGCCGTGGCAGCTGGTTTTGTGCCAGCATCGCTTGGTTCCGATACCGGTGGATCGATTCGTCAGCCAGCATCGTTGTGTGGAATTGTTGGTATGAAGCCAACGTATGGTCGGGTTTCGCGTTATGGCTTAATCGCTATGGCTTCGAGTTTAGATCAGATCGGCCCGTTTGCTACCACGGTTGCTGATGTTGCCTTGATGTTGCAAGTGATTGAAGGCGTTGATGATCGCGATGCGACCACGGTGCAATTGCCAAGCACGACCATGCCGGAACTTTTGAACAAATCGATTAAGGGTTTAAAGATCGGTGTACCAAAAGAATATTTTATCGATGGTATGGACGATGAGGTCCGGGCTCGAGTTTTGGAATCAATCGAAAAGCTAAAAGAACTTGGTGCGGAAATTATCGATGTTAGCTTACCGCTCACTCCTTACGCCTTGCCAGCCTATTACATCATTCAGCCAGCCGAAGCGAGCACCAACTTGGAGCGTTTAGATGGTATGCGTTACGGTACCAGAGCACAGTCACTAAACTTGTTGGAGAGCTATTTGCAGGCCCGTGGTGATGGTTTTGGTCCAGAAGTGAAGCGCCGAATAATGTTGGGTTCGTTTATTCTTTCCGCTGGTTACTTTGATGCTTACTACAAGAAAGCGCAGGCAGTAAAGACTGCTATTTATCTTGAGATGATGGATGTCTTCAAGCATGTTGATGTCATAGTCACTCCAACGTCGCCTTGTGTAGCTTGGAACCTTGGAGAACGTTTTGATGATCCGATCGCCATGTATTTAGCTGATATTTTTACCGTCACTGCCAACATCGCTGGGTTGCCGGGCATTTCTGTACCTTGTGGCCTAGCCCACAATCTTCCAGTCGGTTTGCAGTTCATTGGACCTTATTTGGGCGATGATAAAGTTTTTGATGTCGCTTCGGCCTTCGAAGCGATACGCCTATGATGTCGCGAACAGATGAGTGGGGAACACCTCTTCCGGAACAAGGTCCGGAGGCAGAATTTACAATTGAACATCGAACATCGGAAATTAGAGATCAAAAAGGGGAATTAGTGGTGACTTTAGAAATGGAGCTTCGTGATTATCCAAGTCGTTTAGAAACTTTTCAACTTGAAAACCTAGTTTTTAAAAGTCTTGATGGCCAAAAGAATATTAGGCTTCAAGATTTAGTTCCATTTGGCGAAACTAAGATCTTGATTAGTAAAACAAGAATAAATAATTATCATTGTAACCCTATCAAAAATATTGTTTTAGGCCCGCCACTAGAAACAGGTTTAGATATTGGTATTTTGTTTCATGAACTTGGTCACGCGATTCAGGATACTGAGGAATATTGGTTTAAATATCGTAACGGTTATGAGGTTGATGCATCAAAAGTGCGTAATCATCCTCAATCGAGCTTGCTTGGTGCAATTAATTTGTTGAAATTGATGAAAGCTGACGGATCATTGATAGCTACTAATAAAGAGACTGCACAACAACTAATCAACAACCGAGACGAAATAATTAAAGAGTCTGAAACTGGTTCCTGGCGCGATGCTGGATACGATATTCACGAACAGAAGATGAATTTACAAAATAATTTTCTGTCTGAACATTTCGGTGCTACAAAAGTTGATTTAGAGAGTTGGATTTCCCGTCTGGTAGCTGGAGATGATTCGGCGTTTGAAGAAATGAAACAGGTCGGTATTTTTTTGACGTCGATTGAGGATCATTCATATTTAGAGCCCGACGATGATCAGTTGAGGATTATCCAGGAACAAATAAAAAATGACGCTAAAGAGCTACTAAGGGTTCAGATCGATGCTTTACGTCAACTAAGCGATTCGTTACTTGTGCCTCTTGATGATGATACAATTCGGCAGCATATTTGGATTTCGATTAATAAACCGTCTGATGATCGTATTTTTGCTGAAGTCAATACCGAATTTGCTAAAGGGCTAGCTTTTAATTTCCCGATTCGGCTCACAGCGAGTATAGAGGAATATTCAGATTTTATTCGTAAGGCCAACGAACTTGATGAGGAGCAGATACGGGCCTCTGAAGCTTATAAGTCACGAAAAGAAAGCAAAGAACAATTATATCAACAAACACTGGAATTATTTTTAATTAATGAGGAAGATTTGGTTATTGATTTAGATCGACCTCGTAAAATGATGGAGCGTGATGCGACTCGTCGAGCTTTGGTGTGGATCAGGGAGCTAAAGCAAAATTACGGTATAGATCTGACTGGGATGATGAATGGTGCTGGAATAACCACCAATTTAATGAATAAGTTCGAAGGATTAAGCGAAGAAGAAATACAAGAATATACGCGGGAAATAGAAAAATTCGATGCTAATCCATCCATTAGTGGGGATTTGTTTTTAGCGCTTCGAACTCACGGTGCAGGTAAGGGGCAAATGAAAAAAGAAGAAAAGCGTAAAATAAGTGTGCCAGAAAAAATATGAGCAATTTAGCATTTGAGTCTACTGAACACGAAGTCGGTGAAAAAAAATCAATGAGAATTATTGAGATTGTTAATTCTAGCGGTGAAAAGATGTGTCAGGTGAAGATTGAGGCTGAAGATGAGATTAATGAAGATGGCGATTGTTTAGTCACTGATTTTGAGCTTCAATATTTTGGAAGTGAATTTGGCGTTAAATTGTCTGAACTTGTTGATTTATCGAAAATCAAAATTTATTTTTCATCTAAACGTGAAGTTGGTAAAAGTTATTATAATAATAAGACAAAAGAAATTTTTTCAGTTTTTCCAAAAAATGCTTCTGATGTCGCGACAATCTTGCATGAACTCGGTCATGCGCAACAGATGCAGGAAGTTGGTTGGCAGAAAGTGAACGCTTTTTCTGGATTAAAAGTTTCCATGTTCACGCCTGATGATTTTGAGAATATTTTCGGTATCCTGGCGATTATGGAGAAATATCAGGCGATCGGAATTTTAAGTGAGGAGGCAAAATTAGAGTCACAGGATATATTAAAGAAGCATCAAGAATTTAGATCGTCTCTGACAGCTTTGGAAATAGAAAATAAGCTTCAAGTTGATGGTGCACGGAGGTTGGAACATCAATTTACTTGGCAACACGTTGGATTTACGGCTTCAGATTTAGTTCGTTGGCAAGTCGAGTATGATCAAGCTCAAACATCGCCAGATCAAGAAAAAGTGGTTACAGAGATGAGATCGGCTGGATTATTGATCGATAAAACAGAAGTCATCGATGAAGAAAACCCCGATGAACAATCGCATCGACAATTGGCTTTTGAGCAATTTGGGAAGATCGCGGCTCGGTTAATTCATCAAAAATCTGGTGAGACTTTAGTTGATGGTTTTGATGTGATGATTGATTTTTCTGAAGATCACCCTGAAACGGCTATAGCTCAATTAATATTTTTTGACCTAGAGACAGAGTCTGAGGTTTTATTACCAATAACTTTTAAAGTCGCATCAGAAGAAATTAAGGCTTTTCAAGATCAAGACGCAGAATTTCGCCAAAAAGATGAGACCTTGCTTGAAAAGATAGCGGTGATTGAAGATAAAATCAAACTGCTAAAAGAGGAAATAGAGACCTGGTTTATCGGAAATGAGGCCGATTTAGTTGAGGAATTTAAGCGACCACGTCGTTTGGAAGAACGAGACGCCACTCGTCGAGCGCTAGTTTGGATGCGAAAGTTAAAACAGGATTTTGATATTGACTTATTGCAAGACGTTTTCACTGAACCTTCGTTGGACGAATTCGTGCCTGGATGTTTGGGCGTGACTAACGGCCCAGCTGAATTAAAGAAAGCGCTAGTTACTTATGGCGCCACTTCAAAACAGATGAAGCGTGGAAAATTAAAGCCAAAGTTACCAGAAAAATTACAAAAAGTTGCATGATCCCGTACATCAATTGGACAACTATAGAACTTGGTCCGATCACACTTCGAGTGTGGGGCATGTTTGTGGCTTTGGGTTTTTTGGTTGGGGCTTATATGGCCGGCAGGATGGCAAAAAGCCATGGTGACGATCCGAAGATTATCTATGATCTGACGTTTTGGCTGATGTTGGCCGGTTTGATTGGCGGGCGTCTTGGTCACGTTTTACTTTATGATCCAGCACCGTTCATTGCTGACCCGTGGTCAGTGTTGAAGATTTGGGAAGGTGGTCTTTCAGTTTACGGTGGATTTATTGCTTGTGCCATCGTTGGTCTTGTTTATTTACGAAAACATCAGGTTGATGTTCACCGTTACACTGATTATTGTTTATTTGGCTTGCCGTTTGGTTATGCCATCGGCAGAATCGGATGTTTTTTGATTCATGATCATCCCGGTACCGCCACTAGTTTTATTTTGGGTGTAAAATACCCAGACGGAACCGTGCGACATGATTTAGGATTGTATTTATCTCTTCAGGCTGGCGTGCTGGCTTTAATCTTCCTGTGGATATCTCGGAAGCCACGGCCAGAAGGTGCTTATATTGCTGGATTTTGTGTGTGGTACGGAGTGATGCGTTTTTTCCTAGACTACCTACGGCTAATCGATGTAAGATACTGGGGCTTAACACCAGGACAATATCTTTCGCTGGCATTAATCGGCGTTGGACTTTGGCAATTTTCAAAAATAAGAAATAAGTTAAAATTATGAATGATCAACCACAGGCACCAAAAGGATTTTTCGACGGTAGTCCAAAAATGATTTTTATCTTCGGCCTTGTCAGCGGTATTGCTGCGATGTCTTTGCTAGGTGGTGACATTAAATTACCATCCGCGGCTAAGGCCGATACCGGTACGACTGCTCCAACAACAGCTCCAACTACCGCTCCAGTGGCTAAGGGCGCGATGCCAGCGATTACTTCAAAGGATCATGTCCGTGGTGACTTAAAGAAGGCAAAGGTGGTGATGGTTGAGTACGGTGATTTCCAATGTCCATTTTGCGCTCGTCATCATCCAACGATGCAGGCTATTAGTGAAAAATACGGTGATGATGTCGCTTGGATTTTCCGACACTACCCACTTTCTTTTCACCCAAATGGTCAGCCTTCAGCTTTAGCTAGTGAGTGTGCCAGCGACCAAGGTAAGTTCTGGGAGTTTGCTGATGCGATGTTTGAAAAGCAGTCGGAGCTTAACGCTTCCGGTACTTTGCCAGCCAGTTTCTACACTGGCGTGGCTAAAGAATTGGGCCTGAACACTTCAAAATTTGATACTTGTGTCGCTGATAAGAAATTCCAATCGATTATCGATGCTGATATGGCTGGTGCCAGCACAGCTGGCGTTACCGGTACTCCAGCCACCTTCCTTAACGGCACGATGGTGACCAGCTCCAGCGGCAACTCAGTTGGCGCGGCCCCACAGGCAACTTTTGATGCGATCATCGACGGTTTGCTCAAAAAGTAATTGAACCCAGAATAAGCAAAAACCCGGCGCTAAGCGTCGGGTTTTTTTGTGTTATACTCGATTTAATATGAAAATTTATTTACCTGCTTTATTTCTAATGTTTGTCAGCATCAGTACACCACTTTTTTCTAAGGCAACGACTACTTCGACTGGTGGTTACCTAGACGTCTTTGAACATTCAGCTACGGTGGCGGAGTATGAAGTTAGAGGTTGGGCTTATAATCCAAATCATCCAGGTAATAGCGTAGCAGTTGATGTTTATATTGACGGCCGGCTGGTGAAAGTTGTGACTTTGGAAGCAACTAGAAGTGATGTGATCGCCTTTACTGGCGTGAATAACGTCTACGGTTTTGTTTACGAACTGCCAACCAACGCCTTTACTTGTTCTGGTAGTTGCCCAACGACGCACGAAATTCAGTTTGTTAGTCGTGATTTGAGCACTGGTGAAACTTTCGAATTAGCCAACGGTACGCAAATCGTTAACCACACTGACATCGGCGTAATAGGTTCAGTTGATCGAGTGAGTTTAGAGAACGCACAAAATCCAGAAATTTTTGTTCGCGGTTGGGCCACGACTGAGTCTGGTCTTCCGCTTGATGTCTACGTGATGGTTGATGGCCAGTTAGCTGGGCAAAGTTCGACTGATACTGTTGTTGCTCGGACTGACGTCAATTCAGCCTTTAATTTAGGACAGGGTTACGTTGGTTATGCGATTCCGGTAGCCGATAACCGCGAATCTTCCAGCGATAACGGTATGACCATCTTGGTTTACACGTTTAATGGCAACACTAATACTTTCACTTTGATCGGCGCTGAATATTATTTATTCGAAAACTAGTGCATCATCAACTAACGAAATACCACTGCTTGGCAGTGGTATTTTTGGTTAGGACATTTTGTTGCCACCAACTTGCTTGAGAATGGTTGAATTGAAGCTGTAGGTGATGTTTTGACGGCTGGCAAAGCGCTCTTCGGCCAGTTGGACCAGTTTCATGACTAGATCGAGGTTAGAGACGCCCACAGACTTCCAGTTATGATCGTAGAGACTTCCAGGCAGAGTATTTACTTCGTTAACATAGACTTGGCCACTGGCGCTATCAATTAGGAAGTCGATGCGGGCAGTTCCGGTACAACCCAAGGTTTTATAAGTTCGCTGACCAAAGTCTTGAACTTGTTTTGTGAGAATTGGATCAATGTTGGCTGGTAGCTCGCTGTAACGACTGCTGGCACCACCAGTTTTTTTGCCACCAGAAAGATATTTATCGTTGAAATCGAAGAACTCAGTTTTATTAAGCGGCCGTTCAATCGCCGCTAATTGCAAATCGTCATTGCCCATAATCGGCAACGTCACTTCGATCAAGTTTTCTACACCTTCTTCAACTAGAACTTTATCATCGTAATGAAAGGCGACTTCTAGAGCATTGGAAAGTTCTTCTAGTTTCTTGACCTTGGTGATGCCGATGCTTGAACCTAGGTGAACTGGTTTAACGAACAGAGGATATTTAAGTTTAGCGATCTTATCGCTCCACATTGATTGATCCTGCTGCCAATCAGTTTTAGTAAACCAAACGTATGGCACAACTGGAATGCCTTCAGCAGCGATCACTTGCTTAGTGAAGACTTTATCCATCGCTACAGCCGAAGCTGACATATCGCAACCAACAAAGGGGACATTAGCCATTCGTAAAATTCCCATCAAACTACCATCTTCGCCGAAAGTTCCGTGCATGGCTGGAAAAACTAAATCAATAGCCACTGTTTTAGCGCTAAATCCAGGCCAAATAATTTTCAATCCTTGATCAAATAAAATTCTAACTTTTTTTAATTTGCTGATTTTTTCTTCCAGATCACCTTGTTGGAAGTATTTCAAATCATTCATCAGTTGATCGCAGTACCAAGAACCGTCCTTCGCAATATAAATCGGACAAACATCAAATTGACCGGACGCCAGTAGTGAGGCAATGATCGGTTTGTGAGCGGTAATAATCGAAACATCATGTTCGGCACTTTGGCCACCAAAGATAACGGCAATAGTTTTTTTCATCATATAGATTATCGATATTGATCTGGCCAGTCATTTTGTAGAAGTACGATATCACCTCTAACGGTTAAGTGTTGGAGCGCTGCAAAAGCGGTTAGTGCATCTTGGAACCAGATGATTTCACCTTTAAAACTAGCTTTCATTAAACCAGTTTCAATAAATGGTGTGACGGAATTTTTAATGAGAACCACTTTTTCTATTCCAGCTTCAGCTAGACTTTTTCCAATTGTTTCGTGTATTTGTTGAGTTGTTTTGCCGATTTCTACCAGGCCGGGTGTGACGTAGAATCGACGACCAGAATGTAGCGATGATAGGAACTCGATCACCGCACGCACGCCGTCGGGATTGCCGTTATAACTATCGTCGAGTGTGACTACGCCACTAGCGTCAATCTTAGGCTCTAATCGATGATCGAACGGTTTGGTTTTGCTAACACCGCTAGTGATTTGTTCTGGCGTTAAGCCGAGTTTGAGCGCCAGATGACAAGCGGCGGCTAATGGGCCGATTTGGTGCAGGCCCAGCAGTTTTGATTTTAGATCGAGCTTGTTCTTTCCGTTATCAATCGTGAACGAGGTACCGGATAGATCAGTCGTTGGATTGGTAATCACGAAGTCTGTTATCGCCGCTTTACTGTACAGAATATGACTTGGACGAGCGTGTTCTTTAGCTAATTTGCTTTCACCGTTAATATAAAGCGGTTGATCACCTAAATAATCAGCCAACTCAAAAATTGTTTTGACGGTTTTCTCTAAAGTTTTGAATTTCTCCAAGTGCGCTTCGTTGATTCCGGTGATCACACCGATTTCTGGTTGCGTTAACTCACATAATTCCTTTGCGTCTCCGGGATGTGATTCGCCAAGTTCAAAAATAATAACTTCTTCATCGCCACGAAGGGTTTTAGCAAACGAACAAATTCCCAACGGCGTGTTGTAACTGTGAGGTGGTGCGACAACATTTTTACCTTCAGATAAAACAGTTTTTAGGATCTCGCGCATCGTAGTTTTCCCAAAGCTGCCAGCCACAGCTATTTTGATGGCTTTGTGTGCTTGAAAGATTTTTCGCGCTCGATTCATCAAGATAATCTCGGCTGGACGTTGAACAAAGATTTCTAAAAGAACAACGGGAATAACCATTAAATAGGCCAACAAGTAGGGTAGCAAGAGGATAATGACGAACGACCACAGCGACTGTAGCCAAACGGCCAGGCCGAGCAATAACAAAACTATCGCCCAAGCTTTAACCAGTAGGATGATGACTTTTGGTGTTTTGACTAACTGCTTGCGATGTTCAACGTGAGAAAAGTTTTTAGTGGCGCGGTACCAACGCAAATATTCGCCCAGTTTGTATTCACTGGCTTGGAGCATGTAAACCAGCGTTCTTGGATAACGCCAGTGGTATCGTGAAAGCCAATTTTTAATCACAAGAATTTGTTGATGAGTTCACTGACTTCGTTAGGTTTTTGCTGGTGAACATCGTGATCGGCGTCCTTGATGATTTCAAGCTGGCTGTGGGGAATGAGCGTGGCTAAGCGTCGACCATCAGCCAGGGGAGTGGTGACATCTTTTTCGCCCCAGATGAGTAGGGTAGGTGTGGCGACCTTTGGGGCCACATCGCTTAAATCTTCGGCGATGATTTTTAAGTAGGTTTGTTTAAGTACACCGGCATCCAAATAATCGCTACCGATAGCACGATAAAGTTTGCGCTTTAGTTGCTGACGCCAAAATATTAACGGCGGCAAATAGGATACTAAATTTCCTATTTTGGTTAGACCTTTTAGGATTTGATTGCGTAGAGTTTGGCTTTT
>CAYPRR010000020.1:9264-9944 GCA_964413245.1 uncultured Gammaproteobacteria bacterium | reverse complement strand
AAACTTACCCGACGTGTATACTGCAGGTGACTGTGCACAGGTGATGGATGTTATCGCTGATCGACAATATGTTGTCGGCAATTGGATGAACGCTTTGATGCAGGGTCGGTTGGTTGCCAAATCGATGACCGGAACACGATCGAAGTTCGAGTTAGTTTCTTCTTATGCGACTAATTTGCTCGGCAAAGAAATTGTGATGATCGGTGACGTTAGTCGAGAGCACGCCGATGAAATTGTGCAACGGATGGCAACGGAAGAAGAATCGATCGAACTATTCAATCGTCACAATCGAACCGTTGGCGCCGTCTTAATTGGTAACGTCAAAGAGCGCCAAGCCATTACTAACGCCATCAAAGAAAAAAAATTATATTAATATGTCGTTAGATTCCCAATCCATTTACACTAAATACGATACGACCGATATCATGTACGGTTTGGATCATTTGCCAGAACAGGTGAGCTTGGCTTGGCACGATACTCGCGATTTAAAACTACCGGCGACTTATCGCGGTTGTCAGAATATCGTTTTGTCCGGAATGGGTGGTTCAGCTTTGGGAACAGACATGATCCACAGCGTTTTCTTTTCTGAACTAAATGCGCCATTAGAAATTGTTCACGGTTATGATCTGCCGGCCTATGTTGGCCCGAAATCTTTGGTGATTCTTTCGAGTTTTTCTGGT
>CAYPRR010000020.1:2619-9254 GCA_964413245.1 uncultured Gammaproteobacteria bacterium | reverse complement strand
CACCGAAGAAGTTTTGGCGTCGGCTGAAGTCGCCAAAAAGCGTCGGGCAAAAATTGTTGTTATCGCTGCCGGTGGTCCGTTGGTTGCCTGGGCTAAGAAACAAAAAGTTCCAAGTTATGTTTTTGTGCCAGGAGATTTGGCCAAACAGCCACGCTTAGGTGTTGGTTTTTCAATGTTGGGTGTGGTGGGAATTTTAGAACGCGCTGGACTACTTAAAATTCAAGATAAACAGGTGGCGACGATGATTCGGGCGATGGGTGAGGTGATTGATTCTTCAGCGGTTGATGTTGCAGAGAAGAGCAATCCAGCTAAAGAAGTCGCAACATCTTTAATTGGAAAATCGATTATCATTGTAGGTGCGCAACATTTAGTTGGTAACGCTCACGTGTTAGCTAACCAGATCAATGAAACAGCTAAGCAGTTGGCGATCCCAATGACCATTCCAGAAATTAATCATCACTTGTTAGAAGGCTTAACTTTTCCAAAAAAGAATATTACTTCGACCGTAGCTGTTATGCTTCGTTCTGAACTTTATCATGAGCGAATTCAAAAGCGCTTTGCCATCACGGCTGATTTGTTTGAACGCCAAGGTTTAACGGTCATTGATTATCAAGCCGGTGGTGGCAGCCTGTTGGACGAATGTGGCGAGCTTCTCCAGTTTGGAAGTTATTTGTCATATTACTTAGCGATGCTGAATAAGGTGTTGCCTTCAGCGATTCCGTTTGTGGATGAATTCAAAAAGCGAATGGCGTAAATGTAGGGGCAGGTCTATGACCTGCCCTTTGCTTTACGCAAAAAAAAAGAGGGGGTCGGCTCGAGGAAGGTTGTTATCCTTCAACGAGTCGACCCCACGGGCCTACTTCTTGGCCTTGGCCGCCTTGCGAGCTGCGTCGCCGGCCACTTCTGCGTCGGACTTCCATCCGCCGCAAACGTGATCCTGCGGGTAGACTTCGCAGTACCCCTGGCTACCACGAGGGTAGTTTTCGGGACCGGCGGCACCAACTGCCTCGCCGAACTCCTGCTGGATGCTCTCGTGAGCAACGCCGAGGTTGTGCCCGCCGAGTAGAGTGATGAAGCCGCCACCACACATCAGCGTCAGCACGGTCAGAGCGAAGCCGCTGATGATGACCGCAGTGGCCTTCTTGTTCATACTGATCCTGTCGGACCAGCTGTACAAGTAGTGGAACCGGCGGCCCCACTCGGCGATTAGGCCGACGAATACCAGGGCGAAGAGGCTCAGGTAGTTGCCGACATTACCGCCTTGCACCATGACGTCGCCCATCATCGCCAGGAAGTTGGCGACGATGAAGATCAGACTGGCGGCGATGCTGACTACCAGCACGCCCTTCCGGACCGATTCCGAGGGTTCGGGTGCTTGCACACCTTCCGCCTCTTCCTTGGGCTCCGGCACCAGGTTGAACTTCCGGGCCCAGTGCACGGCCGTGCTGGCCAACCACGTTCCGATGCCGGCGTTACGGCCTGGGATCCAGCCCTGCAGGAGGGCCTTCACCTTACCGAACATGCCGTCGAAGGTGGCGGTGACGGCACAGACGACGAACACGATACACCAACCCACAAAGAGCAGGTGCATCGGGAAGATCGGCAGTGGCCAGACGACGATCGCGTAGGCCGTTCCAAGGAACGGGATCGCGCCCATCAGGAACAGCCCGATGGACACGCCGGTGATGACGAGCGTGATGAGCGCCGCCACCAACCACGTTCCGCCGTAGGCGACCACGTACAGGAACAGCAGGGCACCGAAGATGTACAACGGCGCCCGGAAGCTGATGTGCTTCACGAGCCATTCCCGCTGGGTAGCGGTAATGCGATCGTCGACCAGGTCGATCAACCGCGCCAGCCCTTCCCAGATGTCGTTGACGTCACGCTCGGCCACGAGTCGGATGTTCTCGATGTACCCGCCGAAGCGGGAAACCATCGCGAGCACCGCGTCGCGGTCGGCCGTCGGCATGGCCGTACCAGCTGCGTGAGCCGCCATCATGTTGCGATGGTTCACGTCGAACGCCGTCTTCTCGGGCTCCGTGAGCAGGGGCAGGAGCTTCAGTGCCTTGGGGGTCATGGGAAGACCCTTGCGGTGCGAGAGCGCCAGATGCCAGGACCCGGTGGGCTGGTTGATCAGCTCGAGGCTACGCAGCTCCATGATTCCGCCGAACACAGCCAGAGCCCGCGTGGCGTTGCCAGTTCCGGCTGCATCCGCGATCAAGGCGTCGACGAGCGACTCCTTGGCGGCTTCAGCGGCCGGTCCCTTGACCGTCACCGTGCGACCGTCTGCCGAAATCTCCCAGCACTTAGGGCATGGCCCGCGGTGCGGGTAGAGTGCGAACATGGTCTCTGGCAATCCGTAAGGGTCACCAGCCTTGTGCGTTTCACCGCACTCGGTGCAACCGGCTCGGTGGATCATGCCACCGTCTGCCCGCGTTACGAACGCTGCGCCCTCGGCGATGGTGCTCGCTTTGAGCACTGTGCCCTTGGCAGAGCCGTCCAACTTGGCGAACAGCGCCGTGCGCATGGCCGCCGCATCGATGGTCGCGCCGTCGAGGCCCGAGTCGACGCCTTCGAGGATCTCGGGCACGGCCCAGGCGGACAGCCCGGCGAACCGAGCGTCGGTCCGGATGATACCGGCCAGAGCCAGCAACACCGGCTTGCGCAGTGCCTCGGGCACACAGGCCACCAGGGCCACCGCGAACGTGAGTACGTTCTTCGGGTTCTTCATCTCTTCGGGGGTGATCCCCGCGTCGATGATTGCCTGGCGGACACGATCGTCCACCTGATTGGCGACGATGCCATGGAGGCCACCGCGAACCGCGTTCTTCCAGGGACCGAACTTGTTGGCGTTGGGATTTGCCATTGAAAACTCCGAAAACCTGAATTATTGCCCCAGGTATGGGAAATTGAATTGTGAGTAACCAGATGCCACGGTAAGCTTCCGTGTCATCTGGTTACTAGCGAAAGGACAATCTGACCAACTAAAATAGCATAAAAATATGATTTTGTCAAGCTAAAGTTGACATCACATGTCTCTTAGTGACATGGTTTATTTAAACTTTATCAAGTTAACAAAAAGTGGGCACTTTCGTGTCCACTTTTTGGGGTACAGATCATTTGGCCGTTCTTTTCGCTATTTTGTTTGTATTTAAGAGGCCAATCCAGCGTCCTGCAAGGCGGTGATGACGAAGCTGGAAATGCTGTAGGCGGCCAGGATAATGATCAAACCAACAACGGCGCGGATCATGATGTCCTTGGCTTTTTGAATGTTGTCTTCTTCGCCACCAGCGGTCATCCAGAGGAAACCTGCGTAAAGGATTAAGATCAAGAAAATGATACCGAGTAAGGTGAGGAAAACGCTGATCAAGGTACCAATGACGTCAGTCAAATCGGTCTGGGCGAGATCGGCGGTGCCACCAACATCTTCTAGTCCAGTGCTGATATCTTGAGCTTGAACTGGGATAACTTTCAAAAATGGCAAGATGAGTAGAGCTGGGATAACAAGCAGTTTGAGCATGTTCTTCATATTTTGGGGTTGAAGATTTTAAATTTTATTATTGAGCGATTTGCGCTGTTATCAAGGATTGTACCACGAAGTTACTAATGCTGTAAGAAGCTAAGAGGATAACTAGACCAATCACAGCACGGATCATCATGTCCTTAGCCTTTTCGACTTGCTTTTCTTCGCCACCAGCGGTCATCCATAGGCCACCTGCATAGAGAATCAGAACCAAAAAAACAACTCCAACTATAGAGAGCATGGCGGAGATTAGTGTGCCGACTATGAAGTAAACGCTGGTTGATCTTGGATCGCTGTCTCCGTAAACAGCGGTGGTAGTAGCATCAAGTTGAGTTGTGAAGTCTGCTTGCGCCAAAGCGAAGATTGGCAGGAAAAGAGCGAATGATGTCACTAATGTGAGTAGGATTTTTCTCATACGAGATGCTCGTTTTAGGTAAGAGCGCCAAAAATGAAATTCGTGATAGCGAATGCAGAAAGCGTTAATATCAAGCCAATAATTGCATTTGTCATGACGCTTTTAGCAGATGTGACCTGTTTTTCTTCACCTCTTGCTGTCATCCACATAAAGCCAGAGTAAATTATAAGCACCAAAAAAATTACACCGATCACACTAAGTGCTGGGGCGATTACATAAGTTCCTATAAATGAACCAATCGTTTGTGTGCCAAGAGAGCCATAAACAGTATCACCAGTGCTGGTTAGGCCGGTGTCGGTACTGGTTAATGCCAGTATGGAGGATTCTCGCATAATGAAGGGTCTGGAGATGGCTTCAGACCGATCATTATAAGAGGATCGATTAAGTAGTCGCGGTGATGAGTGAGGCGACTACGAATGTGGTAATAGCGTAAGCAGAAAGAATAATCGCCAAACCGATGATACCGGCAAGTAACAACGCTTTCGCTTCTTCAACTTTCTCATCTGAACCACTGGCAGTCATCCATTTGAAGCCACCCATCAAGACGATAACGACGGCTACAATTCCTAGGAATCCAAGCACTACGCGGATTAGGCCAGCGATCGAATCCTTCAAATCAGCTTGTCCAAGGCCAGCGGTTTCGCCGAAGCTTGAATCTAAGATATCTTCTGCTTCAAGTTGCTGAGCATGTACGACTGGAGCAGTAACTATCTGGGAAGCTGCAACCGCAGTTAACGCTAAACTGGCACCAAGACCGATAGACAGAAAAGTTCGTGCAAGAGTGTGTAGCATAGTGACAGATTAAATTGATTAAAATTACTTATTTATAAGTATACTACATTATTGGCCTGGATCGAGATATTATTTATGCAGTTCCAGTTAGTATCGCGTTGAATATGGCGTTAACAACTATGTAAGAGGATGCAATCACGATGATTCCCAGTGACGCCCAGATAAAGATATCTTTACCTCTTTGTACTCGTTTTGAATCACCTAACGATGTTAGCCACAGGATTCCGCCGTACACGAACATGAGTAGTGCGACAGATCCGCTAAATGATAAAACGCCCTGTATGATTCTTGCGATAATCAAACGAACATCAGTTTGTCCTAATGGATTGGTGAGTGTGACAGTCGCTTTCGCAAGGTTCGGCGATGCTAAAAGACTAAAAGCAACAAGGTATAAGTACAGCTTTTTCATAGCTTAATTATATCACAAACTGTTTATTGTGTTTCGATTACTGCATCAGCACCATTGCCAACTACGTCTTCTATATCCGTGGTGGCGACCGTGCCAGTTTTCAGAATTGAAATGATTAAAGTCATTCCAGCGTAAGCGCCAAGCACAATCACCAAGCCGATTACAGCGCCAACCATGGCGTCTTTTCCAGTCTGGACAACTTCTGGCTTACCACGTGCTGTGATCCAGAGCATGCCACCGTAAAAGGATATCAATAAAATAACCGAACCGCTGATTCCAAGAATAAAAATGCTGAGATTCACAACGAATTGCAGAATGTCTTCTAAAGTGCATTTTCCAGAATCTCTACATTCACAGGCGGTGGTAGCACTATCACAAATTCCAGCGAAAATGATGCCTTGGTCCTGTATGTCTTGATATTGATCTGTGACTGTCACTGGTGTTGTAGTTACTGTAGCTGTTGATGTTTGGGCCTTTGCAGGTAAAACACTGATAAAAAATCCACTCAGCGTAATCACTATAAACATTGGAGCGAAAAAATATCGTAACAGGTTCATAATATGAGAAGTATAACATAAAAATTAGCTTGTAGCTGGTAGCTTGTAGGAATTAATTAATTCCCTCAAACTGCTGGTCTACAAGCTAACTTTATAATCTACCAGCTACCAGTTAAAAGCTAGTTTAATACGTCTGCATCACTTTTTTAGCTACATCGACAATAACTTTGTCTGGTTTTTCTGGATTAGCCGCAATCGATGTAATAAAGTCTTCAAGCGCCTCATTGGTAGCTGATGCGTCCATGCCATGATACCAACTCTCCGCTGTAAGCACCTGTGTAGCAAAAGCGCTCAAGTCTTCATTTTCTAATTGTGTATTGATTAAATTACGTAGAGCTGTTGGTTTATTTGCGTTTGTTAGATACGAACTAACGTATTCTTGACTGGTGGCAAATGCTAGAAAATCCCAGGCCCAATCGGAGCTTTTACTGTCTTTAGAAACAGTTTCAATCCAGTAATTAGCGAAGTTGGCGGTTTTGCCATCGGCAATCTGTGGCATGATGGAAATCGCGAAATTTAGTTTTGGCGCCGATGTGCGGATTAACGGAAGGTGGTAGCTATAGCCAAAGAAAAATGCAGTTTTTCCAGTGGTAAAGGCTTCAAAAGAAGTGGGCATTGAGGCATTCCATGAGTAGGACTTTTTAGTCGGGTCAGAAAAATCAGTATAGAACTCCACAGCATCTACTCCAGGAAAAACTTCGGAAGGTGTACCATCCGGAATGAGATGAAAAGAAACGCGCCCGTGATCATCTGTCATTTGCGTACCATTTTGGATCATCAAAAGAGAGAGAATATCGGTAGCACGTTCAACATTTTTGGCTGTACCGAGGGCGGCGCCTGATTGAACGATGTTTCCTTCTTCGTCGTATTGAGTGAGTTTTTCGACATCGGCAATAAATTCCGTCCAATTAGCAGGTGGTGTGGCAATTCCAGCGGCGC
>CAYPRR010000020.1:0-2609 GCA_964413245.1 uncultured Gammaproteobacteria bacterium | reverse complement strand
GCGCTAAGTAAATCTTTGTTATAAAAAAGTGCTAATGAGTCTACAGAAAGCGGAAAACCATAAATTTTTTCAGTAGCTGCAATGTCTGGATCTGGTTGATATTGTAATATTACGTCTTTTGGAACCTGCTCAACGAAATTAGCTTTAAGTTCACGAATTGACATGGTTGGCTTCACTTTATCAACAACAACTACTTCTTTTCGTAATGTTCCCTGAGTTTCTTGTTCGGTGACAGTTACAGAATCAGGTAAAGGTAATAATAAATTTTGGTAAGCTGGTAGCCAAGTGTTGTGAAGTGAAAGGATATCTGGGCCACGACCTTCGGCCAAGGCACGAATAAGTTCCACCTCATATTCGTCAAAACGTAATTTTTTGTAGTTAATTTTTATGTTTGGGTGAGTGGCGCGATAGGCGGAAATCACATCTCTCATTGAATCTTCATCATCAAACACACGCCAGTACTCCAAAGTTACTTTTTCTTGAGTGGCGGTTGTTGAACCTTTAAAACAGCCCTGACCAGTGGTAATAAGCACTGCCAGCATCATGAGAGTAGCAAATGGTTGAAAGAATTTCTTCATATATTATTTACAAATGGTCTTCAGGTATTTTTTGAATTCTGGACCGATGTCCGGATGTTTCATGCCTAGTTCGACTTGCGCTTGAAGAAAACCGAGCTTGTTTCCACAGTTGTACCAGATGCCATCAAAGACACAGCCGTAAAGTTTTTTGTTTTGTTTGAGCATCGTTTCGAAGGCGCCAGCTAAACGAATCTCGCCATCTTTACCGGGCTTGGTTTTAACGAGCGTTGAGAGAACTTCTGGGGTTAAGATGTAGCGACCGATGACTACTAGATCTGATGGCGCTTCAGCTAGTGGCGGCTTTTCTACAAAGCGGTTAATTTCCCAAGTATTTTTATCGATTTTCTTACCATCGATCACGCCAAAGCTTGGTACGAGTGTCTTAGGAACTTTATGCAACGAAATTACTGGATCGCCATATTTATCGTAAACATCCATCAACTGTTTAAGGGCTGGAACTTTGCCGTCGATGATATCGTCACCGAAAAGTACAGCCACCGGTTCGCTTGGATCGATAAACGGTAAGGCAGAAAGGACAGCATGGCCATCGCCCATTGGTTTATTTTGGCGGACGAAAGCAAATTTTGCGAGCTTACCAATTTTGGAGATCTCCTCGAGTTCTTTGGTTTTCTTTTTTTGTTGTAAGCGATGTTCCAATTCGAAGTTACGATCAAAGTGATCTTCGATAGCACGTTTGCCGATCGACGTGACGAAGATGATTTCTTCTATTCCGCTGGCCACCGCTTCTTCAACAATATATTGGATAATTGGCTTATCGACCACGGCCAACATTTCTTTTGGCTGAGCTTTGGAGGCTGGTAGGAAGCGAGTTCCCATGCCGGCGACTGGGATAATGGCTTTTCGAATTTTCATATTGATTTCATTATAACATCGCTTTTCGCATAAAAAAATAGCCCTCCGACCAAGAGGCAGGAGGGAGATTCGGCATCAGTGTTGCCCGAGCCACCGTTTGGTGACAAATTCGCGTAAGTAGTCCGCCCGCCCTTGCCTGTAAAGGACTTCCCCAATCACTAGCTGAAGGTCGGAGTCTGTCAGTTTTGGTCTGGCACCACGCTGACTGCTTGGCTTGACCATTACATCATTAATTCGCCAGACAGTTGTTACTCGGCCGACGCAACCAAGAAAAGAAATCAGGCTATTTTCCTTCATCTTGGTTAATCGATCGCTCAGGACTTTATTGGTCTCTGGATTGATGGCAAAGAGCGTATCGCGCAACAACTGAAGCGGCAGCCGATTTGGCGCTGGCCAGTTGTGGTCGGCGACGAGCATTTCTAGTAACCGTAGGAAGGCGTGGTAGGCCACACACTGGCTAAACGGTACTTTGATGACGACCAGTGGTTTGGGCTCTAGTTCCAGTTTGGTGATGACTTTGGGCTGTCGTAGGCCGGCGTCAATTAGCCACTGGTTGATTTCGTCCGGTGTTAATGTTGGCTTGATGCTAGTTTTTTCCAGTTGCGCCAGATATGCCGGCGTCGTGCTCCAAATGGCGCCATGGTAGTGATGAGAACAGGTCATCCAGCCGTGATTTTGAGCTTTCTTTCGGCCAGAGATCCAGGCCGACTTGTTGCCGGAATAGTGCTTTTGGAACACGCGAGTAGCCAGATCTGGCGGTACGACGGTGACTTCCAGTTCGAAGGCATGGTAGTCAGCCATAGCCAGATCCAATGCAATATTGCATTTGGCTCGATGGATAGCCTTTTGTCCGTCTCTGACTCCACCAGGCGTGACTGCAGATTTACCTGGTGAGTTACCAGCTTTGTGAGCGCCCGGAATAGGCAGTTGCAGTTCTTGGTGGAAATTACCGAGCGTCATGTTCGCCGGCACGGTGGCACCGAGCGTTCGACCTCTGGTGGTAAGACGCTTCTTGGGTGTAGTCGCTCCTTCGGGCGTATCGAGCAGTTCCCAGTAGCCCTCGTTGAGGAGCTGATCCCGGAAGGCCCAAACGTCTCGAACGTCGATGAAATAGCGACGCAGAACGGCGGCAACGTGTTGACCATGCAACGGTCCGCC
>CAYPRR010000019.1:0-10272 GCA_964413245.1 uncultured Gammaproteobacteria bacterium | reverse complement strand
AAACACTAATATTGGAAATAACTGGAGCCTTCTGATCAACAACGAAAGCGCTAGAGGTCGCCAATGATCCATCAATCAAGGAATCATTTGGCCTAATTCGCACCTTTACAGAACCATGCTCTGAATTTGGCAAATCCGTACCCGAATCCCAGACAAAATTATGAGCGCTACCGCCAGATAAGAAAATTAGATTACTAACACCCTCACTACCAACGCCAGATTTCTCAGTCATGGCAAACCAGTCGATGTTGTTGGTAGAGTATTCGTAAATTGGCAAACTAGAAATGTCACCTTGACCATCAGTACCCGTGTAGTTTACGGTCACATATTGCGTGCCGTCCGTGGTTTGCGCGATTGCACCAAAGGCCACCGATGGTGCCGTATTGGTGATTTGTGCCGTGGCCGAAAAAGCAGATTCCGATGAGTCGGCATGCGCGCCATCATTTGGATTTCTCGATTTTACTTTAAAAATGTACTGCGACAATGGTGAAGATAAACCATTGACATTAATGGTGCCGGAAGATCGCCAATATGGCAGATCGCTGAGCGTACCATCACTTTGCACATATTTATTGGTGGTCGTTTCCACCATGGCATACTGCAGATCACCCGCTTCGCTAACATGTGGGTTGATCGTCAAATTCAAGTTTGTCGTCGCCGGCAGACTCAATGTTGGCGCTGATGGCGTATACGGTTTAACGAATTTATAAATCGAAGCTGGCGAAGTATTTTCGTTATCACTAGTTTGACCAAAATCGTCGGTATGCGTAATTTTTACTTTCGAAATAAAATCATTACCGTCTAACGTGGCACCAACATTTGTATTTTGATTGGCTGGTGTGGCTGTATCACTAGTACCAGCCGTAGCGCCCGAATAAGCACCATCGTTGATCGCTAAATAGAAATCATTAGTATTTGGATTTGTTTCTGTAAAAGATCCACCCAAAAGCGCCACTGTATCGCCGGCGTTAGGCTGAGCTTGTAAATTGGCCGTAGTCGCCGTGGCTGGCGACAAAGTATCCAGCGCAAAACTAGCTGAAGCAACGTCTAGCCCTTGGTTCTGCCACGCGTCACGAGCTCGAACACGAATTTGCAGATCATTCTGTACCTGATCGGTAAAATCAGTTTTCGCTGACCAGGTGATTATTTGACCAACGCCTGTCGATACGCCAGCCCCAACCGCACCCGTGATTGAAGTGTCCGTTACACTCCACGTTAAACCACCATCTTCAGAAAGATCAACCTCAACTAAATTACCTGTAGCTGTGTCATCTAATAGATCGTAAGTAAAGACAACATCAGTTGTACCTGACGCTTGCAAAGCAGAAACATTCGTTATCACCGGTAGAACGTAATCAACGGCAAAAGCTACCGAAGTCGCATAGGCACCATCACCAACACCGTCATTAGCTCGCAAGCGAATGTAAACAGTGCCGTCGTAAATGGCGCCGATTTGTGATTCCGCATCCCAAACAAAAGTATGCGCGACACCAGCCGGCGAAGAAGATAATCCACTAACGCCATCGTGTTCCGGATCAGCTAGTACTGGCGACATCGTCACCTGTTCACCAGCAAAAGCGCCAGTCAACGAATATTCATAAGCCGTTAAGCTCAGTGGATCGCTGTTGTTATCTTGCAAGCCATAGTTGACGAAGACGTAGCCAGCGCCAGCATTTTGCGCTGGTGTAACATCAGCCACAACCGGCAACGAATTTTGCGTGTAACCGATCGAAACATTATCCAAGATAACTTGTTGTGTGCCATTACCCTCTAAAAAAGCTTTCCATTTAATTTTATTAGTCGCCGTTGGAAAAGAAGTGATATTTGAATTAACGATCGAGGCGGTATTGTAATTACTGGCCCCAGCCACATCCCAAGCCAAACCACTCCAATATTTCCAACTAGCACCATCATCGTCCGAAAGTTGATAATAAATTTCACCACCATTCTTGGTCGCTGTTTCGGTAAATGAATCCCAAGTCAGCGCCATAGCCGGATTTAGCGAAGCATTTGGTAGAATTGTTGGCTTTCCGCTGTCATAGCTAACAGTCGTCGTTGACCAATTGACAATCGCATTGTCAAAACCCACAACATAAGTTGACGATGGAGGATTGACGTTAGTTCTGGTTATATATACACCGAGCTTAACGTAATAAGTTCCTGGCGAGGAGATTAGTGAAGCTATATTGACTTGCGGAGCACTTGCCCAAGCGGTCGTACCTGTTATTTCTCCGCTCGACCAGACCTGTGAACCGAGAGTTGGATTACCGCTTGTTGTATCAACAAAGGCGTATACTTGGTACGTTGAAATTCCAGATGATCCAAAAGTTATACTTTTCCAATCTAAATCCAATGTTGCCGTAGTTGGCGTACCCGTTGTCGTAAAACTTTGATACCAATAAGAGGCTTCACTTTTATTTTTATCAGCCGGTTGATTTATGTCGATATATCCACCAGCATTACCATTAGTAGACTGATAATTACCGGTATTAGTTCCGCCTCCTTGATGAACCCAGTTATTAACGAATGTCCAGCCGCTAGAGTTTGAAGTAAAATTCGCGTTGGTGGTGTTGCCACCAACGACACCACCGATATTTTTTAATTGAGCGACTCCACCAGTCACCTCAATTTTAGCGCTATCAAAGGTGAAGTCGCCACTATTATCGAAGGTCCAATCTTGTGTATCAGCTAATAATGTCTGTACTCCCAATAAATAAAACGAAAAGACACTAACCACCAAAACTTTTAACGCGAAGATAGCTCCAGCACCAATAGTCGTTGCCAACGTTATCTTTCTGCGGATAATATAATTTTGAAACTGCTTCTTTTCTTTGTTTGGAAAAATCAAACCACTTTCCTGAACCTTTTTTGGAGCCACTAAAAAGAAAAGTGGCAGTGACACCAAAGTAAAAATTATTTCAACAAAAATCAGCAAAAACGCAATCGGTAAAACTCTATACCAACCACGAGCGTTAATTAATTGATTTTTAAGAGAAAAAATCCATCCCGAAAAACGGAGAAAGATGTTTAAAAATTTTACCTCCATAATTTTTTAAACTAGATCGTCAGAATTGTTAAGAATATTCCAACGATAATGACAGCGACGACTGACCAATTAGCTAACGTATCAACATTTTTTACTAGCTGATCCAAAAATGTGGTCTTTACCTTAAAATACTGTTCATCAGAAAATTCACTTCTAGTCGCCGCATCGCGGTCAAAAGTAAAAGTTAAAACCGAATGATTACCTTCATTTAGACTAAAATTACTTTGCGTGTGATCAATTTCCCAATTGCCGTTGGCATCAACCTGCTCCGTGTAAACCGCTGTCTGTAAATCCGAGAGCAATAAGACGACCGTCGAGTCTGGTTGACCGACGCCGTAAAAAATATAATCTTGTCCTTTATTTTTCTTGACCTCCGTTAATTCTGGAATCACCAAACTGGCGGTAATTTTAGCCGTCTGAATTTCTGTTTCCGTATTAATCAAATTGGTATCGACCGATAAAAGATCGGGTGGCCGTAAATCCGAAACCGTATAAAGCTGTAATTCGCCGAAAATTGTCGGTACTAATAAAATTAATGACAATTTCACTAGCCAAATAGCTAAAACGATGCCAACACCACTAAGCGTTAGAATTCGGCGTAAATTAAAATCAACAATAATTTTTGCATAACCACCTTCTTCTTCCAAAAAAGCTGTTACTGATTTTGACTTTAAATTAAGATAAAGTGGCAAAGAAACAACCGCTAATATAGTTTCTAAAAATATCAAAACGAAAACATTACCAACGGCTGATAGGCCCTCCTGCCCAATCACACTCTGCTTCATTTGGTAAATTCGATTAGTCAATCGAAGAACCAAGTTTAGCCAAGCGTACCTCATAATTTAGTTTTTAGCTGGCCCAGTACTTTCCAACCTTCTTAGCCAGTTCAGACAAATCAATATCTGATTTAATGAAATAGTCACTCGCTCCAAAATCCTTTGCTCGATCAACACTTTCCTGATCGCCTAAATTAGACAAAACAATAACTGGAATCTTATTTAATTCCGGATTAGCTTTCATGGCTTTTAAATAACCAAAACCATCAAGCTTAGGAATAATCAAATCTAATAATACCAAATCTGGCTTTAACCGTTCGGTCATCCTTAGACCGGTTTCTCCATCAGTCGCCGTCGCTACCGTGTAATCACCCTCATGAAAAGATAAATATAAGGCCCGTAAGATAATCTCATCATCTTCAATAATTAATAGAATTTTCTTCGGGTTTTTAGCCATATATACATATTTAAATAAGTAATTTATTTTTTACGTAGTCAACAATCTTACTTATTTCCACATTCGCCTTAATAAAATATTCTTCAGCACCCAGGGCCCGACCAGATTTTACATCCCCGGCGTCGCCCAAGTTTGAAAGAATAATCACTGGAATCTTCCTTGTAACTTCACTAGACTTGAGTTTTTTTAATACCGCAAAACCATCCAAACCTGGAATAATTAAATCGAGTAAGATGATATCTGGTGAAAATCTTTTAGTTAAGTCAAAAACGTTTAAACCATTTTCGACTGTTTCCACATTAAACTTCTCAGAAATAAATGTTTCTGAAAGAATCTTCACTAAAAGAGCATCATCTTCAACAATTAAAATCTTCTTATATTCTGTACTTTTCTTAACCATAAAACTTCATACTATAAAGAATAACTGATATTAGAGAAATCAACCATGTTGATAACTTATTATCATGACTAATTATATGAGAACGTCAATATAATGGCAATAAAATACCGGTGGCCACAGATGTGACTCACCGGATTAGACGCCGTGATTACGGCGTAAGTTGCTTGTGCTTAAGGCACAAGTTGGGGTGGATTTGGTATTTAGCTGCCTGTAGCGCCGGCAAAACTGTCCCCAGACAAAGGCCGAGTTCGGAAAGAAGCTCCTTTACCTCTCTAAGGCTTCCGCGGCCGAAGTTTTTCGACTTCAGTAACCCGTACTCGGTGCACTGGATTAGTTGACCTACGCGATCGATGAAGGCGTTGTGAATATTGTTGGCCGTGCGGACACTCAGGTCCAGCTCGTCGCACCGCCCGTCCAACAACTCATTAGTCGCACTGCTAATAGTCGACTGACTGTCCAGAGGTTCGTAAACCAGCAATTGCTTCTGCAAATCCAGAATCACTGCAGTCAATTGCATGATCGTGCGATTCTCTGGCGCCGACTCAGCGTATGGCCGAAGCGGAGCGAGGATCTCGTAACGGTAGCGAAGCTTACGCATCGCCTTGCACTCGATCTGCCGGATTCGCTCGCGGGTCATACCGAGCATCGTCCCAACTTCCTCAAGACTGTGAACAACGCTCTCGCCAAAGCAAAATGGCGGGGTCCTACCGAGTCCATATCGCTTGACAATAACCTTGCTCTCCAGCTCGCTGAGCCCGTATTCGCTCGGCGTTGAAACAAAATTCTTTAGCAATTCCAGACGTTCTGGCGTGGCGATCGGCCGAATTGTCGTCCGAATCTCATGCAGAGAAAACAGCAACGACGGATCTTCCGGCCCGAATACATGCTGTGAACCGTCATTCACACGATCGATGATCTGGACGAACAAATCGCGTCCCAAATCACCAAACTTGGATTCCTCGATTACAGCAACAAGATCGACCCACGGCTGATCAGAATTGGCTTGAGGGACTAGCACTTCGAGATTGCCAGCAAGCATGACGGCACCACGGAGATATGCACGCACGCGATCGATTTCGAGCAAAATTTCAAGCGCTTTGTAGAGACGGTCCTCTCCATCGGCCGACCGGTTGACTACCAACCCAGCGAATCGATTAAAAGCTACACGATACCGCTCTGTCGAATTTCGTACACGGTCCGGGAAAAGGCTCCCGACATTGCCACCATGATCACGCAGATCATTCTGGATACTCCCCTTGGAGAATCCGCAAGTCGCGGTGATCTGGTCCATGGAAAAGCCTAGCGCAAGCAATTCCTGGATGATCGGCCAACGCTGTGCACCTTTGTAATCACTACGACGAGAGACGATAGTAGAACGAGGCATTGGATTCTCCTGTGAAAGTGCTGGGAACTAAAAGAACAACTGACTAATCAGACTAGCCCAAAATCAGCCGAAAGTCAAACATCCAATGTCACTAAGTGACTTTGGATGTTAAAAAACTTGGCTTTAGCTAGCCAAATTGTCCAACACGTGGAGTTGGCCAATTATTATTACGAGCTTATAATCGTTCCTTTAAACTTCTTTCCAGCCAACAAATCCCCCACCCGCTTCAAATCCAACCCGTTCACAATGGCCACCGAAAGATGATGCTCGTGGCAATAACGGGACGCCACTGGGTCAAACGGTGCCGATAAACCTGGATCCCATTTATCGCCAACCATTTTTCGGTACGTCGGCCAGCTTAACGCTTCGAGCGGTTGAGCGTCAGGATGCTTTCGTGGATCAGCCGAATAAACGTAATCAATATTACTAACGTTAATCACCTGGCGCGAACCCAATCTAGTTGCAATCCGACAAGCCACGTAATCAGTTGACCAGCCTGGCTTCCAACCAGCAGCAATCAAGACGCTCCCCTGCCAGCGAACTGGTAGACGCATCGGACTTTTAATGACCACTGGATGTGCGATATCTCGGAAAACAGTGCGCAACAAATGACCGTTCAATCGAGTCGCGTGAATACCTAACCAATCCAAATCTTCCGGCTCAATACCATGACCGACTTTTATAGCTGTGTCGATGTAATGACGGGCCGTCTTACCGCCACCAGTCACAATAACAATCTTCCGGCCATTCTCAACTTCGGTCTTAATCATCTTTTTCAGTCGTGCTAAAAACACTGCATCTGGCCCGCCTTCAGGCACAATCAATGATCCACCAATCGAAAGAATTATTGGTGCGCGTGAATCCATTTTCATTATCGGCATATAAAAAGTAGGGGCAGGTCCATGACCCGCCCGGTGCTTATTTCGATTTAATCAGATGGTTAGTCACTACAGCCACAGCCCAGAGGATAATGGCGGCGAGCAAAGCCGGCAAAAAGCCTGCAATTTCAAAACCTTTAACAAATGTACTAACCAGCCAAATCAAACCGGCGTTAATTACAAACGTAAACAAACCGAGCGTAATAATATTGATTGGCAAGGTAAGCACTAACAAAATCGGACGAATCACGGCGTTGACTAAGCCAAGAATCAAAGCAGCAATCAAGGCGTGGTAAAAAGTATCAACCACGAAACCTGGAACAATCTGTGTTACCGCGAGCAAAGCAATAGCGTTAATTAGCCAACGTAAAATTAATTTCATATTATTCTTGGATAAATTTTTTCTTTAAAATTTCAACCTTATTCTCAACCTCGGCCAATTTTTTCTTACAAACATCAGCCAGCTCTAAACCACGCTCAAATTTTTCGAGCCCTTCATCTAAATCAACTTCCTGTGTTTCAAACCACTCGGTGAGCTTTTCTAATTCAGCAAAAGCTTCGGCGAAGGTTGGGACTTTTTTGGTCATACACTCTCACCATCCTGAGTTAGCCGTACCCGACTAACGAAGGATCTAATCGAGTAGATCCTTCACTTCGTTCAGGATGGAAACTAATCAAATTAATTAAAGCAACTTTGTTTGTTTAGGCTTTCCCACTATTTCGGCCCCAACGTTTCCGCGAGCCAATTGTATCCCGACGAGCTCGCCCGGCGCAAGCTGGCTAGCGTCCCTGATAATCTTACTGCCTGAGCGAATAATGCCATAACCACGTTCTAAAACCTTCTGCACATCAAAACTATCAAACAATCGGATTAACGACGCCGATTTCTGTTTCCACCGTTCAAAAATCGTTAAATAACCCTGCGTAATAATTTCTGAATTGCGTTCAATGTACTGCCGAGTGCTCACTAAACTCAGCCTAAAACGATCAAAGGCATGACCAAACCGTTCAATGGTGATTTTCAGATCGTGAGTTTTCTGAGTTATAAACCGGTCAAGAATCGTCACGGCGTGATCGATTGAATTTCGCTTTCTATCCAATCGCATTCGCAACACATCCTCCAAGCGTCGAGCTGAAGCCTCAATCTCACGAATCACATCTGCCCTGTCTGGCACAACCATTTCCGCAGCATTACTTGGCGTCGATGCTCGAACGTCAGCCACGTAATCACACAACGATTCATCACGCTCATGGCCAACACCACAAACAACCGGAATCGATGACCGAAAGACCGCTCGTGCCACCTGTTCATCGTTAAAAGCGTGTAAATCTTCCAGGCTACCACCACCACGAGTTAGCACAATCACCTCTGGTCGTTCTTCTGGCGGTAACTGTTCAAAAGCTTCGAAAGCCGAAATAATTTCACCGGGTGCATATTGACCTTGAACATGAACCGAAGCCACCACAACTTCCACTCCCGCCCAACGATTATTCAAAATCCGCATGAAATCTCCATATGCCGCCGCTTCAGTTGAAGTAATCAAACCGATCTTGGTCACAAACCTTGGCAAGGCGCGCTTTCGGCTCAAATCAAACAAACCTTCTTCAGCTAACCGTTTTTTTAGTGCTTCGTAAGCCTTGGCCAATGCGCCTTCCCCAACTAGTTCCAGCTTGTTAACATTGAGCGAAAACTTGCCAAACTTCTCGTAAATTTTTGGATAACCTTGAACTTGTACCCGCATGCCATTTTCAATTGGCACTTTGATTTGAAAACTGGTAGCAAAACACGGAATTTTAGCATCAGCCTTTTCATCTTTCAGACTAAAGTTGATCCACTTACCGTGACTGATACTGAATTCCGCCACTTCACCCTCAATCACAATCGCCTCACTGGGAATCATACCCAACGTTTCATTAACTAAATCAAGAAAATCGGCGACTGTGAGAATCTTTCCGTCCATAGGCCAGATTGTAACACAGCCAATAAAAATTGACTTTTATATTAAAATTCACTACGTTTAACCTGCTCAAAGAGGACATATGCACGCTGAATTCAGGATTTCGGTAATCGGTGATCACATCTTGGTCGTTTATGAAGACGGCGAAGAAAAGACAGGCTATCTAGTCGGTGACATGTCGACACTTCGTCGCTTGGTCAACTCCTACCTTAAAAGGGAAGAAGATCGAGAAAGAATAATGAAATCAGCTCTTGCATACGGAATTCCAGAGCTCAGCACAAAGAAGGCTGTTATTTTTAGTAAAGCTAGTCTTGAAATCTGGGAAGTCTTGATCGAGCGCGCGAATAAGGCGCTACAAATACAAGATCCTCTACCAAGCATTCCTTCCGGCGAGGTCTGCATCGCCCTAGGCGATAGTATTGGATGCTTGGTCTTCGGCTTCTGCGATCCAAACGGAAACCATCGTATCCTTATACTGGAATCCTTAGCCGGCTTTCGTGTCGCTATGCAAAAAGAATTAGCTTGGCTAGAAGGCCACGAGCGTGAATTCTATGTAGCCATTTCTGAACAAGCCTTCAAGCCGATCAACGGTTCGACCGACCCAGAATACACAGCAATAGAGGGCAAATTCTGCGAGTACCTAAACACAGGGTCAGCGTGGCTAGATAACTTCGAAACTCTTGCGGTAGAATTCGAAGGTGAGAATAAAATTGGAGACTACTTCAATCTTCCAATTACCCCAGAAGGCTAGGCCCAAACTACCGGATGCTCAACTGCGTCCGGTCTATTTTTTTGTTTCCAAATGTGAATTGTGAAGACCTGACCCTAAGAATTTTTAAAAAAATGACCGCCAGACGTAACTCTGACGGTATAGTGTCGGGATTATAACTCCACGATCCCGGGTGGCACGTATCTAGCCGTGCCAAGCAACAACTGCAGATAGTCACGCAGAATATTAGGCGTCCGCGGACGGCGTAAGACGTACATGCCTTGATCTTCGCAATACTCTACGAATCCAGCCGCTCGGTAGGAGACCAGGAGCACAAACGGCACCTGTTCGATGCTCAAATCCATCGAGCGTTGTAGGAACAGGTCTGGACCGTTCATTCCGTACCCGCCCATCCAATCAGCACAGATCACCACTCGAAGCCGTGTAAGTTCTGATTTGATAGCCTGATGGCCACCGTCAATGTTGGTAGCCAGCACGACTCGCCAGCCCAGCTTGGACAGGAAATCAACCCAGGCGCCCCGAGTTACCGAGTGATTATCAACCAAAACGATTGTATCTCTCAAAGTACACCTCTGCGCCAACCTTGGCACAAAATTCAAAAATATTCAAGCCTACCCAATAAACATCGCATCACCAAAAGAAT
>CAYPRR010000018.1:0-10277 GCA_964413245.1 uncultured Gammaproteobacteria bacterium | reverse complement strand
AATAACTGCACTCAATAAAAAGAATAAAAATATCAATGTAAAATTCCAAGAATAAATGAAAAAACTTAACGCCAGAACTACCCATCCTGAGAATGCTAAGTACGTCATTTTCCATTTGTCTTGTTCCCGTGTTTTTAATAATTGATTTATCGCGCTACCACCTACCCATAGCATCATCAAAATAAATAAAAGAGTACCAAGAACACCAAATGTAGGAATCATCGTCAAAACGTGTGAGGATGATCGATCGAATCGCGCGTCCCAAAGTGATGTTTGATTGACCGAAGCTTGATGGAACTTTGTATAATCTATCACGTATGTACCTGGACCAGAACCAAAAAGCCACGATGAATCACTTAAAGTTTCTGTGGCGATACTCCAGCTAGCAGAAAATGTTGGTGAAATTTCGCCTGGGATCAATCCGACCAACGGTGTTGATAATGGTAGAAAAATTAAAGAAGAAACAAACAAAATCATCGGAAAAATAAATGCTGATGTACTCGGAAAATCCTCTGTTTTAATTAATGTAAAGGCAAAAGTCACCGCTAATCCCAATAACATCGCAAGCCACAATAGCCAATAATCCAACATCATCATGACCAATAACGTGGATGTAATGGTCATAACAGCGCTTCCACGTAGCACAAAGCCCCAAAAGCCATCGAACAATACAAGATCTCGTTTGCTACGACCGAATATTAACAACAAACCACAAGCAATAGAAGATATAGTTACCAAATAAAAACCAAGTGCGTTAGGCGTACCAATAAAAGACGTGTCTAAAAATTTAAGACCAAAAGCGCTCAGGCAAACTAACAACCCAATAAAAGCTGATGATAACAAAAGCAATAACCAAACATATTTTTGAGCTTTTATTTCCGATAAAAATGTTGAGCCTATGACTACCATCAAAACTAAACCAAATAAAGTAAGTAAACTTGTATATTCCTGTTGACTATGTCCAACCCAACTAAGATAAGGTGAAATGGAAAACAAACTTGAAATAATAACCGAAATTAATAATGCACCAAGGACTATAAAAAAATTGCTAAATTTAATAACGATAGATTTTTTTTTGATCATCAAACCCAACCAAGCAATCACTGAAATCGAAGTAAAAATCAGAACTAATGTCTGCTTATTAAACTCGAGCGAATCCGATGTCCAAGGGAAATAAGCCAATGGAACGAAAAAAACCATGACGTAAAAAGCGATCCGAGCCAGGCGTTCATACCAGACACAGAGACCGCTTGATTGTTCGTGAAGTCGCATCATATTGCGACATTGTATCACGGCGTAGTAACCGAGTCAGCGACTGGTGAAGCTTCCGAAACAACTACTGGCGATGGATCTGAATCGATCGATGTTTCCACAATCGGCTCAATAACTATCTCGGCAACTGGCTCGGCGGCTGGCTCCACAACAACCTCTGGAGTTGGTTCAGGAATAATATCTGGTTCTGGAACAATAGCTGAATCAATTATCGGTTCTTCAAAAATTGTTGGGTCAATTGTTGGTTCAACAGTAGGCTCATCAATTGGGGTTGAGAAAACCTCAGGTGCTGGACTATTGGTAGCTGGGACGATTGGCACCGAAGTTGGTGCAAAATCTTTATGGTAAGCAACAACCATCCAATCGACCATCACACCATTACTTCCAGCCAAGTCGTTAATATCAAAACCTACTAGCGTGCGGTTCATCGCAAATAACTGTCCTGTTGGCGCTGATGGTGTTAAGAAAACTCGATATTGCATCAAATCGGCGATAACATCATTGAAACCAGGATCAATATCTTCAAAATTTACCCTAGCCGAACCAGCTTGCAAAGTAGCCGTACCTGATAACTGAATTGTTGTTTCACGCGAAGTAACAGCGTATGTTTCCACGTCTTCATTTTGATACGATTTAACAACACTAATTAACCTACCGTCCGTCACAAAGTCTCCGTTATCTTCAATACGCCAATTGCCATCAATACCAGAAAGTGAACCAACATTATTAATACTACCTGCATTCATATTAAGTGCGCCACTTACGTCTAAGCCGGCGACTGTCATAATCCCAGAAGCAGAAGTATTAACTTCAGGAACTACTTCTATTGAACCACCATCAAAATATGATGGTCGCACTACTGCCACAATAACTCCGGTAACGCCTGAAAATGGCTCCATAGCATAACCAACAATAGGACCGGCTTTCGTCGCCTTCATTGCGTAACCTGAGCGCGTCGATGTAGTAAGCGGATCACCAACAGCTATATTCCCATTTTCCGCCGACACATTAGTAGGCACACGACCAGCCAAAGCAACCGGCACATCGCCATCGTTATTATCTCCAGCTAAAAAGCCTGGGCGAGTAGAAATGATGCCAGCTATACGTTCATCGTAGGTTATGCCGGATGATCGAACAACGGTTTGATTATCAGTTCCAAATACCACAACTTCGCCTGGGACTAAACGCTCGTTAGATGGGAACATCTCGGCAAAATCGTAAGAACCGGTAGCCCACCCGGAAGCGTTAGTTCGCATGAAATCGCCACCAGGACCACTTGAACCGTCGTAATAAATGTATTTTTCTGTCTGTAGCGTTCCGCGATCTGAAGGATAAATGTTACCGGAAATCGCCAAATCACCACTATCTGTAATTTGAGCTGTAGTTTCATTAAGTTCATTTAATACTGTAATATCACCAAAAATCGCCAAATCTGATAACACGTCAGTAGCTGAACCATCGGAGAGTAAAATATCTTGTGCTTGCCAAGTAGGCTGAACGAAAACGCTGATCGTATCATCACCAACGGCAGATTCAAGTGCACGACCAATCACATAACCAACACCAGTTGATTTCTTACCGACGCCAGCTACGGAAGAAAGTGAAATGTAATCGCCGATTTCTATAATTCCGCCTTCATTATTTACTTTTACAGGTACCTGTCCAAGCATTGCCACTGGTACAGATGTTCCGGCACTTTCCCAATTCTCCGTAGCATTACCAAGAACAATTCTAGCAACAGATAAAACACCAATAACGTTGCTAGTATCATTAGCGACAATAGCCTCCCCAGAAGGGGAAATACCAATTAGATCACCCTCAGTAAAACTAGCTAAATTTCCAGGAAAAAGCTCAGCGAAGTCTGCACCGCCACCAGAAGTTAGCTGAATGCCACCTGCGCCGTTACCTTCAATAGCACCGATAATTGTACCGTTACCATCATAAAACTTAATAAGATCACAACCAGTCGTTGGGTTAGAGTCAGAGCATGCCTGAATAGAAATACCGTCGTTATCATCAGAGCCACCCAAAACAGCACTATCAGCAGTAAAAGTAGCCATAAAGCCTGATGCATCATCCGTTAAAATATCCAATGCCTTGCCCGTTCCTTGGTGATGTAAAACCATCAAATCACCACTTGAGGCAATATCTTCAATAGTAAAATAAACCAAACCAGTTGTCGTATTTGAAAAATCTGTTATTGAATCAGATCTATTCAAAGACAATCCAATACCGGTTGTAAGAGTTGAGCTATTCAGATCAATTACGGTAGCTGTTGTTGCGGATGGAGTTAATTCAATCGATGTATCATCGGATGTTTTTTCAATAATTAGAGACGACCCTCCACCGTCATCTGTAATCCTCATAGCACCAGTACCATTTGCAGAATTTTGATCGAGCAACAATAAATAACCAGCGTCTATAACTAATCCACCAGTTGCTGAAACGTTATTAGAAATAGAAGCTACTGGACTTGTTATAGTCAACAACTCACCACCAGATACTAATGTTCTAGAAAACTCAGTTGTTGGCGCACTAATAACATGGCTCGTCATGTACGTTGCCGCATGTGAAACATCAAACAGAGTAGCACTAGTAATGTCGTCGGAACTAGAACTTAAAGAAAATGCCGTACCGGTTGTTAACGAGTCCGCTGAATAATCAAAACCAGTAAAAGTAGTGCCGGTAAAATTCTGTACCCAGATGTTTCCATCCTGGTTTAATGTTAATGATCCATCTAAATCTAACGTATCCTCGAATTCAGTAAAATCTACACAGTCACCAGATGAACAAGTATAGTCATTAGCTGTTACGGAACCAGAAAAAGTCGCATCACCTCCTGTAAAAGCAAAAGTGTCTAGCGCGGTATAGGTTAAAGTACCGGTGTCCGCGTCCGATGCCTTAAAAATTATATTTCCGTCACTTGTATTGCCTTCACCAATATAAATACTATTAGCGCTCTCATCAACAGCGAATGGCGAAGATGTAGTAGTGACTCCTCCAACTGCAAAATCATCTGTTGTTGAAGTTAAATAAGTCATTGGGCCACTGTCAGTCCATTTGCTAGCAACTGCCGTCACATCACTCAGGTAGGCCACGGTTCCGCTCTCATCTTTAAAAGTAATGGTTTTATCTGAAACAGTTGGATCAGAAAACGCAAAGATGGACTCAAAATCATCGGCCATCGCTCCTTCAAAAACTAAGGCGTTCAGTCCAGAAAAAACTGAACCGGTAAAATCATAAATCCCAGTTGCTATATCACCAGTTGCTAATAAAAATCCCGTTGAATCAATGCCATCTAAGGTCTGTGAGTTTAGAGCGTATGGTGCGGCAGTAATTAATTTTCGAGGTAACAAAGTTTCACCCTCAATAATTACCTCAAGATAAACGGAGGCATCATCTCCAAAAACTGAGTTTGGAATTGCAGCTGTAAAGCCATCCCCGACATCACCCAGATTAACGGAAAAAAGCCCATCAGTCAGAGTAATGGCCATCGGCGTCTCTGAAGCACACGTCGCTGATGAATCCGACCAATAACAAGCTGTACCAGCCGAATCACTGACCAACTTAAAAACTATATCCAATGATGCATCGGCAACTGGGACACCATTGTCATCCAAAATTCTTCCTTGATAGGTAACAATTCCGGTCGGGTCTACCGCCTGCGCCTTCTTAACTCCCAACATTAAAAAGCTTGTAGAAACAACAAAACAAACCATTACAAATGATTTGAACGTATTCAAAAATATTCGCTGCCGAAAACTTTTCATAACTGCGACTTCATTATACAGCACCGCGAAGAGGTACGTCGATCGAAACTAACTCTGGTTTAACTTTATTTTTAAAATCGATTGGACGTACTTCTGTTTTCTGAAATCCACCATGTTCATAGGTGGTGTAATACTCATTAGCACCGACCATAAAAGCGTAACGGCCCTGACTATCAGTGAGAGTAGACTCGATTAATTTATTATACTTTGGCTCGAATAGACGCACCACCGCATTCGGAACGGCTTTTTGCGATTTTTCGTCATATACGATACCCCAACCTTTTCGTTTTTTAGGTTTTACTAAAATTCGAGTAACGAAATAAACAAATAAGTTCAATACGAAAAGCCCAAAAGAAAGATAACCCGGATGGATAACGGCAACAAACAGCGAGGCGATTACACCGAAAATAGCCACAAAGTGTTGCAATAATCGCAACACACGTTGCCACTTCAAGTGAGTCGCCGTGTGTTTTTCTGGTTGCTGTGCTGGATCAATCGGAATATTCGCTGCAATAATCGCATCTTGCGCTTCAACGACTATCTGACCACCAGAATAAATATCTAAATACTTACCATCCTCAGCAACATCCGAGACATACAGGCTTGGAAAGAGAAAACCGTTTTTAACTATTTTAATTGTATAAACTCCAGGATCAATTTTGAAAAAATATCGACCTTCTAAATCTGTAACCATCGTCCTAACTATCTTTCCAGCCTCATTATATAAGCGCACAATCGCTAAATCAATTGGAATTTTAGTGTACGAATTATAAATAACTCCAAAAGTTTGTCTGCGGCGTCGCGCAAAAAATAATATTGGTGCCGAAAAAATATACTGTAGAAAGGGCAACAATCCAAATGATGATGCTAGCACAGTAGTCGCCAAGGCTGCGGCTACTGTAGCTACAGGTAATGCTAAATCAGCAGTTGCCTGAATTACCGGTGACTCAATAACAGATTCGTAATATGTAGGTATCTCAATGCTAGGCTCCTCAGCTATATTTGTAGGCGTAACCACATCGGGTACAATCAAAGGCTCCTCTACGATCTCTGCAACAGCCTCCAGCTCAATAAATGGCGCCAAAATATTATTGGTGATCATCCGCAAGGCATTAACATCTTTATAACCGCTTTTTCCAATGCTCACGACATACGTGCCGTTTGGAACATACCAACCGATCATTCCGGAATCACCGACGGTTGATGGATTCTCAATTCCATATTGAGTGCCATCCCATTGAGTCTGCAATGTTCCATCTAAAGAATAGATAATCACTACAGCACCAATCATTGGCATTCGTTCACCGTCAACCACCTCATAAACCATCCCTCCAGATGTAATCGCTACGCTATAAACGGTTGTTATCTCAGAATCATCAGAATAAGTCACTATCACTGTCAAAACCTGTTCAGTAGTATCAGCCAAAAAAGAAACAGAATATTCTCCAGAAACGGTTGAAAGTGGAATCAATGTAGAATCACCATACGTAACTACGACAGAATCAATAGCTTCTGAGTCAGAAAATGAAAAATTCGCAGTAACCTCTGATCCAGCCAATAAACTGAACTTATCGTCTGATGGACTGATAGCTAACCTAGCATCAGAAACATTAATTATAGTTTCAATCGTCCTGTCTGGAGTTGGAACTTGTGCATCAGCCAAAGATGTATCAATAATTTCTTCTGTAGCTAAGGTTTCTGTTGTCACATCGTCGTCCAAAGCTACTGTGGTATCCTCGGTCAACGGATCTTCTGTCACCGTTTCTTCCGCCGAACCATCCTCTATTAAATCTTCTTCAGTGACTATCTCTTCTATCACTTCTTCTACTGCAATTTCGTCTTCAGTTGCGGTTATAAAGAAAACGGCATCAGAATCATCCGTGTCTACTGTGCTAGATCCATCAGTACCAACAACGCGTACCACAGCTAACGATGTCTCAAAGCTTGGAACAATCCATGTATAGCTACCATCATTAGATTCACCAGCTATAATAGTTGAATAATTACTACCACCATCAATCGAGTAAAATAAATTTACAGTGGTGATAGTCGTTCCAGTTGTTGACCAGGTTATAATCGTACTTTCTTCCTCTTCGTATGATTCCCCACCGTTTGGTGAAATTACACTGATCGAATCTGCCTCTACACCAGCCGTAATCGTAAAAACAGCATCAGATTCATCTGAATCAATTACGCTACTGCTATCCGATCCTTCAACACGAATTGATGCTAAAGTTGATTCGACGTCAGGAACAACCCAAGAATAAGTTCCATCATTTGCCTCATCAGCAATAATAGAAGTGTATGTCGATCCACCATCAATCGAATAATAAAGCTCAACCAGAGTTATATTTGAGCCAGTCGATGTCCAAGTTATAGCATAGGTTGAGCTTGCATCGACCTCTTCGCCACCATTTGGTGAAGATAGCGTAATGGCGTCCGAAGCGCCACTTTCTCCTCCACCACCAGAACTTGGAGCAGACACTACTGCAGATACTTCACCTCCATCAATTCCATCAATTATTGGTACTGGAATTGAACCGTAATCACCAAAAGTTCCATTAAGATTGATGTAATAAGTTCCAATTTCGGCAGGATTTTCTATTCGATTAGAACCTGAACCACTAGCCGAAGCATTAGTACCAACTTCAATTTCGACTAAACTTCCAGCTGCGATGGCCCCTCCATCACCCGCGCAAATTGTGATAGTTAATACGTCCAATACCATCTCGACAGAAGCTTGTTCATCAACAGAGCAATCACCGGCAGTAGTTAAATCAATACCATCATCAGCAACATCGATATCGTTTTCAATTATAGAAGATGTATCAAATGAACTTGGAAAAGTTAGCACCAAGGTGTCCGACTCATCAACGGCACTTGCTATGGTAATCGAAAATTTATGATTAGAACTCTCACTGATGACTAAAGAAGTAGGCTGATCAAAAACGTCTGTTACAGTAATCGCCGCGCCAACAACAAAAGGAACTATCACCGATGTGATCATGATCACGGTTGCAAAAAATAACCGAATTCTAGCAAACATGATTCTATTATGCCCTTTTTTTCCAAACTAATCGAACTAAGATGAGGACAAGTATTAACAGTAACGATAAACCAACAATAAACCACAGTGGAAACAAGTAAAAAATCTCTGAATCAATTCCAGTTACTGAACTGGACGAATCAAGTCGTAAACCCGCCCAATAAATACCGACATTAAAAGATGGGTTCCAATGCGTTGAAAAGGTCCTAGTCTGTCCCGGATTTATACGATTTCCGTCGATGTTAATTTCCAGCACCTCAACAGTACGACTGAGTGCATTCTGAATTTTAATTGTACCTGTTGGTTTTAAGATTGTGCTTCCGGTATTTTTAATTGTTGTATAGAAAGTGACTTCAGATTGATAAAAATCACGATCAGCTAGTGCAAAATCCACTAACGAACCGATAGCCGTTCCATCAGATCCAATAGTCACAAATGATAGACCGATTACACCTTCACGGACTCTTACTCCCGATCCGCCTACTTCATCGCCAACAGCCCTTAACCCTAAAACAATCACCTGATCTGGAAAGTCTTTCGGCGGAGAAATTTTCATCGAAACTTCTTGAAATGTGCCCGGAGCAATTGTCGCAACATCAGGCTCAACATCAATCCAAGAACTAAATTCACTTGGTAATTGCGATAGTTTAGGACTTTCTGCTTTACCAGAAAACGTAGCCAAAATTACATCAAAATGAAAAGTAACAGCATCTCCTTGATCATTACCAACCGCAAACAAAACGCTAGAAGAACTACCAGAATTTACCGTCACGTCTGATGCTGTTGGATTAATCGCAACTGCAAAAGTAGGTTTTGGACAAAGAAAAATAAATATTAAGAAAATAAAAATCGAAACCCTAGTAATCGCCGACATAAACAAATGTAAGTGTGTGCGAATACGTACCGTCTTCTACCAACGAATTGACGTTTATTCTTGATGTTAGATAATCACGAGAAGTAAATGAGTTATCATCCTTTGAGCCGACTTCTTGGAGTTCATCGGCAAAAGCGGTGTCTTCTGAATCAAAAGTGGAAAGAGATAATGAGGAATCAGATGATCTAGCACCATATTCAACCCCAGAAGAAACATCTCCATCGGTAACGCCATCAATAATCTCCGTGATGTCTGATTCTAACCTCAAATCATGATCTTGGTAAACGTAAACATGATAGCCGTCAGAGATATCTGCATTGACCTCCCAACCAATAACACCAGTGACAATGTCGTTTGATGTTAACGATCCAAAAGATAAACTACCGCCACTCATCTTATACACATAGTCATTACTTCCATCTACACTCGGCACCGACCCGGAGTCAGTTAAAAAGTCTAGCGTAATATCTGTACCTAAAATTGATTCAATTCGTCCCAAGGCAGATGTCTGGCTATCACCATCATTTTGCACAACTATAATCATGTCGCCGACGGAATAACCAACAATACTTGTTACAGAAACCACATCGCCAGAAAGAACGGTTGCAGCAACCTGCGAATTACGATACTGAATAAAAAGTTCAAAAGTCGCTATTTGATCAAAAATACCCTGCCGGTAGCCAGAGGTATTTTGATAAGTAGCCGATGAGTTGTCTCCAGCAGACTGATCGCCAATAGAATCACGAAGCTGATAAGTGGCCGATGCACTAATATCATCTCCGCCGACACTCACTGAGTCCCATTTAATCTCGTAATTGCTCGAACTCATCGCAGCCAGAACAGACTCGGACGGCGAACCGAGTAAAATGCCAAATACGGTTAAAGATGCAAACGCTCGCAATAATCTCATAAAAACATTATAGCTCACTTTTTATAACTAAAGGTTTTTAAAAATTTTAACTTAAAGATGAACAATATCTGTAGTCATCAAAAAACACTGTAAACAATGGTTATTTGTCGTTTTTCCTAGATCTGATATCTCAATTATTAAATTTTACGCTTAAATCTGTGGATAAGTCTGACAAACCTGAATTACTCAGCTCATTCTGTTTGTCTACACTAGCGTAGACAAACAATTTGTTACACGTGAAACAAAAAGACCGCCCGTAAGGCGGTATTTTTGGTGGACCTGTGGGGATTCGAACCCCAGGCCTCTGCAATGCGAATGCAGCGCTCTACCAACTGAGCTACAGGCCCCAAAAAAACTACACAAACTGTCCATCTACACTCATTTTTTTTAGTAGCTGAACAGTTC
>CAYPRR010000017.1:0-10943 GCA_964413245.1 uncultured Gammaproteobacteria bacterium | reverse complement strand
CTAAAACTCCGCGCAGCTTTTCTCATCGGCTGCAGCGAGCGGGAGGCCTGTATTTTCGCGGGGATTCACCGCGCTACGCTCTACCGATACCAAGATAAAAACCCAGACTTTTGCGACCAAAAAGAGGCCTGGAAATGCTGGCTCATCATTCAGGCTCGCAGAGTCATTGCGGAAGCGATTGAAGGGGGCGACTCGATTTGCGCCTGGCAGTTTCTACGCGTGCATCGCGCACGAGAGTTTGCCTAAACTAAAGCGACGGTGCTTGTTTTGCTCGCTGGTCAAGCCAGTCATCCCCACGCAACTTACTTGGCAAAACCGAGGATAGGTCGATGAGGAAAGAGGACGTTTGTACCTTTGAGAGCTGCTCCCCGTTTCTGTTGCCTGCGTTTCCACCTGGCTTGATGCCGTTACGGTGTGCCAGATATGCGGGCATCATGGAAAAGCTGGATAAGATCAGCTTTTCTTGTGCACGCGTGACGCCAACATAGAGAAGCCTGCGTGATTCGTCATGCGCCCTTTTTGAAGCCTGCTCATCTTCGGAGTCTGGATGGCGAGGGATAAGACCGTCAACCAAAGCGGCTATGTACACCAAAGGGCTCGTGAGGCCTTTTGACTTGTGAAGGCTCATCACACGCACGAAATCGGCCTGCTGTTCAACTTCGATTCCTGTGTTGCCTATCACCGACCCAACCATTTCTTTGTAGAGTTCAACGACCGTTTCGCAGGTCAGTTTTTTGAGCTGCGCGATTTCATGCAATGGGCGAAGCTCCTCAACACCCGCCGGAAACACAAGCTCGATAATCTCGTCGAGCGACAGGGTGGTCGTTTTGGCCTTGACCTGAGTCAATGTGTCGATACGCAGCTTTACCTTGCTCAGACTTTTTTTCATGAACGCTTCATTTTTCTCAACGAACTCCTGGGGAGAAACACCCTGCACCTTCGCTTGTTCCAAGACGATCTTGTACTGCCGCGATGCCAACTTGGGATCGCCATGACCAAACCAGTAACGAAAAGCAACCATGTCAGTTGGGTCGGCGAGCAGCGCGAATAGAGTAAAGGCACGCTTTGCTATCGGGCCCTCAATCGGGTCTTCGTTGTAGTAGGACTTTGCGGGAATCGTTGCGGCCTCTAGGCCACGGCGTATCGCCTGGCCGAGCTCTTTACTTTGAATTAGTACGAGGATGTCCCCGGGGCGACGGCCCTGTTGAACATCCAAAGCTATGGCGGTAGTGAGACCGTCTTTTTCATCAAGTTCGTCACGCCATTGCACGCTCAGTACCTCACCTTTAGCCTCGGGATCCCTACAGTCCATAGGTTCTTTTCCCCGTCCAGGTACAGGAGCCATGATCTTATTCGCGACATCTAAAATCTCCTTGGGACACCGGCCGCAGATGTTGATGTACACTTTTTCCTCAGCATCCCGTACAAAATCTAGGATCCCCTCGGGATGCGCGTTTCGGAAACCATAGATTGATTGGTCGTCGTCCCCGGCAATACAAAGCGAACAGTCCTCTCGCGAAAGAAGGCCTAATAACTTCTGCTCGATCACGTTTAGATCCTGAAACTCATCAACGATGATGTGCTGGTATTTTGAACAAACGTCGTGATAGGGATTCACGGCCAAAAAGTCATAAGCGAGCTTCACGACTTCATCAATGAGCATCGAATGGTGGTATTTCAGCCACTCAAGGATTTCGGTTTCAAATCCTTTTTGTTCGTCATTTTTCGGTTGGCTGGGATAGTCCTCCGGTTTTTCAGCCCATCCACTCTTGTAGCCCTTGAGAAGACGGCGGCGGTTGTGCAGATCGCCAAAGCCGTCAGGAAGATCTCGCAACATGGCCTCTTCTTCAAATGGGAACAGGATACGACTTGCGATGCGCCCCGTTTTCTCCAAGACATCTTCTCGGCCAAGAAGTTCAAGGCAAAAGCTGTGAAGCGTTCTCGCTTGGATAAGGCCACTCCCTTCAACTCCCATACCCTCGAGCTTTGAAACAAAATCACTCGCAGCCGTGCGGCTAAAGGTCAAAAAGAGAATCGTTTTTGGGTCGATCTTTTCTTCAAGCAAGCGCTGAATCCTCCGCAAAAGCCCGTAAGTAGTCTTTCCGGTTCCCGGGCCAGCCAAGGCACCGATAGTCTTTTTTTGGGATCCAGCGATGTTGAGATGAGCTCCAGTGATTCCGTCATTCCAAGCCACATAGTGCTGTGACTTTATCACGCAGGGCACCAACCAGGAAGACGGCTAGAGGCTGATGGTGTTTGTTTCTTCTCGCAGCCCTCCCAAATGGATCTGGAGCTCCTCCAGTCCCGTATTGCTGTTCTTGTTGTACTGAGCGACGTATGCGCGGTCATACGGCTCGCTGATGGCGTCCGGCACGCTGCCCGTGAGCGCATCTTTGAGATGGGAGGCCATTTCCTTGTCAGTGAAGACCGAGATCCTCACGATCGACGACGTGGCGTGTTCTTTTCGGAGCGCCTCGACGAGCATTTTTATCTTCTCTTCCGTGGCATCTTCGGGCGCGATCGCGATCGCCTGTATCACCGACTGCGATCCTGGTTGTTCGAAGGCGACCTCATAACTTACCAAGGGAGTTGTGTCCTGTATTGTCACGTCGCTCGAGCGAAAGAAGGATGAGATGATCGCGATCAACATGAAAACGCCGAATCCATAAAGCAGGCCGACCCAGAGTTTCTTGTGCGACTTCTTTTCTTTCTTACCCCAGTTCGGATCGTATTCCTGCGTCGAAAGGTCGAGATAGATCGTGTCGTCGCTCTGCGCCATGTAGAAAAACAGGTAGAGGAAAAACCCGATGCCGAAGAAAAGGAAACTGAGCGAGGCGATGAGGCAACTAAACTGCTTTCTTCGCACGAGCTGGGCGGTCGTTTGGTCTTGAACCGTTACGATGTAGCCCTTGCTCGTGAGCTCCTTGATCTGTGCCTTGAGGTCTTTTGGGTGCTTGTTTATGAGCCACCCGGGATTGTGAGCCATAGTGTTGATTAGGGATTAGCTATTGAAAGCTGGATGCCCTAAACAAAAGGACACCCCTGCCTGAGGTGTCTAGGCCCAAACAGAAGAACCGGAGTCCTTGCTGCTTGTTTTATCAGGAGGGATGCCCATTTGAGCGCACCAACGACTCCTGATAGCCAAAGCTATCGCCCTCTTCGGGCTGATTTCTTCTGTTTGAACCTAGACGGTAAAAGGATAGCTTACAAATGCCCTCTGCGTAAAGTGAATCTGAGGCAAAAGAAACACACCCGCCGAGCCGCAGGACACTCGACGGGGAGTGTTCCTTGGGCTCGCGCGGGTGCGAGAGATCAGGCGACGCTGATGGCCGGTGCTGGACAGATCACCAGGTGCCGAGAGCACGCATCGAGTCGATGTAGCTGCGGAGCGGGACGTTCTCGCTGATCGCGACGATCTGGTCGATCTCCTCGTCGCCCATGAGACCCATGTGCTTGGCGGTGAGGACGCAGATCATCTCGTCCTCATGTTCCGAGAAGCCGGAGAAGGAGAGGAACGGGCCGTGCGGGAGACGGATCGCTCCACCCCACTTGCGCTTCATCGGGTCGGGATCGCTGTCGTCCCGGCTCTGCCAGCTCGAGATGTGGTCGCTGTGCTGTGCCAGGCGCCACGGCTTCTCGTTGGCGAAGTGCATGTACTTGTAGAAGCGCTCGGTCGAGATCTCGCCGACCGCGAACCCGAGAACGGGAGTCGCCATCTCCATGGTGGAAGGGATGAACCGCCAGAGGGCGAACCACCCGCCAGTGCGCTGGGGATCGCGCATGCTGGCGCCCGGGATGATGCTGTCGGTGACGATACGGTGAGCGTTGGCGAAAAGCGCGAGGAAGTCCTCGCCGGGTGAACGGGTGCGAGATTCGATCATGACGGCTCCAAGGCTGCGGTGACGGCTATCCCTGCCGGAGGGTTGTCTTACGACCAAGAAATCTAACAAAAAGGCTTTGTTTTGTCCATAGACCGCAGCGCGTAGAGCAAAAAGAAACACACCCGCCGAGCCGGAGAGCACGGGGGGTGCGTCTCTGGGCGTCGTACGGGTGCGAGGATCAGGTCGCGATCATGAGTCGCGGCTTGATGAAGAGGAGGGACATGACGATGCTCTCGATCGTGAAGAAGGTCAGGGGCTGCGCCGCATCGACCAGCGACCACGAAGGCGCCGCGATCACGGCGAGGACGCATGACGTCCAGTAGAACGTCCAGGCGACCTTGTTCTCCTCCTCTGGCCTGTGCCAGGCGTTGGCGAAGGTCGGGATCGCACCAACCAAGCTCGCGACGAGGCACGTCAGGATCCCGATCGCGGGGCTGTCGAAGGTCTGCCACAGCACAATCGCGAGTCCGGCGCCCGCCAGGCAGAGCTTGTCGAGGATCGTCCACCCCGGCTTGCCGTACTTGAGGCTGAGGAGCGCGATGACCGCAGTCCCGATCGTGACTGCGACGATCTGGCCGTTGACCGCGTGCTTGGTATACATCCCCGCCAGCACGATGACGTTGAGCGCCTCCCAGATGATCCAGGACGCCTTTTGGGGCTTTGTCTCGCCCTTGAGGATCGCACGGATGTAGGGAAGGTAACCGACGATGAACACGATGCCAGAAAGGACGGAAAGGAGCTGCACGGTGACCTCCGGGTCAGTGAGGGGGAAGGGGCGCAAGCCAAAACGGCGAGCGACGCATTAGATTATCACAAAATCGCCGCCTTGTCCATAGGACACTGCGACGATTTCCCTTTATTTTCGCTCTATTGTGGCCCCCTCTTCTGGTTCGATGCCTTCTGAATGAGGGATAATAGCCAGCCCTTGAGTGGTTTTTTGCCTAAAGTAACGATCGTCCCGTCTTCCGCGCGGACGGTTCCCGGCGGAATGGTTGGGTCATTCCCGATGCTCGGGAGTGCTTCGATGAGGTCGGTGAGATTGTCTTTTTGTTCTTTGCGATCCATAGGCTTTTATTGCCTGGATTGTACGATTTTTAGTAAATCAGAGCAATGGATGGCTGGGTAAACTCCATCGTGAGGAACTCGGAGACTTCACGATTCCAGTTCGTCATAACGCTCCCAAACTCCGATCCGAGCTCTATGAGGTTCGACAGTAGTGACTTAGGGGTCACCAAAAAATCTCTAGTTAATTCTGGAGATTTTTTTGTTTATGTATTGATGGTATTTTTTTAGTTGTTGTTTTGGTATTATATGTGCGTATGAGCAAAAGATCAGCCAAAGCTTCATCAGATCTTTCGATCGCGTCGCATTTGATTGCGCGTAATGCCCTGATGGAAATTCATCGTCTTCGCGCGTTGAAATGGAAAATCTATAAAGATGCACTCCGTAGGTTCGAGGAGCGAAAGGCTCTCGCCATGCGTAGAAAATTAAAGGTTTAATATGATGCGCGTGCACAAAAAGAAAAGATCAGGAAACGTGGAGAGACGGGAGATTTTAATGATGACCTTGCGAAGAGAGGTGGAATCGACCGATCTGAGGTCGGGGATATTCGAAAAGCAACATGAAGTTCGTGCAGCGGCTAATCTGGCTCGCGGTGAGTTGTTGACAGTAGGGCCATCTTTGACCCACGCTGGTGGGCTTTCGGAAGAAGTGGTATTGGTTCAGGCTAAGTTAGAAGCTGTAGATAATGAGATTTTAAATACCGAAGTTAGTACAGAGCATCTTTTGGAACAGCTTTTGAGCAGGGAGATAGAGCTTGGTCGGCGCGAAAAAATCGCGCAAAGCTGTCGGAAGATAATTGAAAAGATTGTAAGATGGTCGGCAGAAAACAATATCGATATCCAGCATGTGAAAAAATTAGGTGGTGGGTTCGTGAACATTGTTTTAATGTTTACGACACCAGAAGGGGAGTCGTTCGTTGTAAAGGCATTCGTCGATAAAGAGCAGGCGCAGGTCACCAGGGATGCACAGCATATGCTTTGCACACTTGCCGAGCGTGATGAGGTCTTTGTACCGGAGACACTTGCTTGGGTAGATGATAGCACTTTGATTTCCGAGTCTGTAGAAGGTAAGCCGATTCGAAGTTTGCTTGCCACTGCACATGAAAGTTTGAAAGATAAAAAGGAGGCAATTGCTGTGTTTGAGAGCCTTGGTAGGACACTAGGCTCTATTCATGAGCGTACCGAAGAGCTAGTTGTTGGAATGCATGCGCCTGAGGAAAATCGGATGGATGTAAAAAAAATCCTTCGTGATATCGGTTGGTCTGTTAAGTCAGGCTTATTTGATTTCTCAGAAGAAAACGTTCAAAAAATTAAGGAAAAGATTCGATCAATGACTGCAGGGGGCTACATTTCCATGATTCATGGTGACGCACATCTTGATCAGTTCTTTCGTGTGGAAGATAGCTCCGTCGTCACAATAGTTGATACAGATACTGTCCACCTAGGCGATCCTATGGCGGATGTGGCCCGAGCGTTATCGAGTATGCGTGATTGGGGGCATAGGACTCAAGTGCCGGAACGGCTAATAAGAGAAATGGAAAGTGCGTTAATGCGTGGGTACCGTTCGGCGCGTGTGGAGAATGGTATTGGTCCCGAGCCCAAATTTAGTCAGCAAAGAATACTTTTGTATGAGCTTCGACTTTCACTAATACAGTTGTGGGGATTTAATGAGTTTAGAGATCGGATTCGTCCGCACTTAACAACATCAGAGCCGGCATTTTATAGGAGGGTTTTGAATGAGAGAGTGTCAGATGAGGAATTGTCTCGTCTACATCTCAGCCAGGAGGATAAGGTTATGCTTGAAAATCTTGTTATTTTCTGGCAAACTGCAACGGAAATCATCAGTTTCATTAATGAGATGGAAGACTAGCGTATCTGTTTGTTTTATAGATTTTTTTGAGACCTATATCAAATAAAAAGCCCCGCCTCGCCAAGGTGGCAAGTGCGGGTGTGAGGCCGATGCCTTAGTTGTCTAGTATACGTTCCAGCCAGTATTGTTGTTGGTACAGGCTGCTAATATCTACTTTTGCGAAGGTGGTGCCTTGGCTGTAAGGAACTAAGCCATAGTCTGCCCATGGATAATCTACATCACCCCATTCAGCAAACTTAACAGACATCTTTTCTACATTTACATTCGTCACCGTCAAGACGTATACGGCTGGTTTTCCACAATATATGTAGTGGGCTATCACCATGTTACCAACTTTTAGATCGGCACCATTTTTTATTTGGTAGGGACCATGATCGGGTCTTGTAACATCGAAGTAGGTCATCGTTGTCTCACTTGTGAAGGTTATTATAGCGTGCATCGTCGGACAGTAAAGCTGATTTCTGACGACCAATTTAAACTAGCACTAGATGATGATTCTGTACAGAATACACGGTATTTGGTGTTATTTTTATTGTGGTATGTTAAAATAAATCTATTATGACTAAAGAAAGAATGATTCAGTTAGCTTCAATAGAATCTAAAAACGAAAATTCTATGAATATTATTTCTGAAAATGAGATCGAATTTGAAACGATGCGTTCTGGAGGGTCTGGTGGTCAGAGCGTTAACACGACCGATTCCGCTGTTCGTGGCACGTGGAATATAGATAAATATTTTTCCGGTACAGAAGAGGAAAAAGTTCGGGTTATAGAATATATAGAGAAAAATAATCCAAAGCATTTAAAACGAGGTGAACATGGCGAATTATTGCTGGTGGCCAAATCGCAAACCCAAAAATCACAATTACAAAATAAGGCAAATGCTCTAGAAAGAATGAATGAGTTAATGACGTTGGCGATGGAGGTGAGGGAAGAGAGAATTGAGATTATGCCAAGGAATGTTAAGGCTAAATCTGATCGTCGTCGATTGGATGATAAGTCAATGGCAGCCAAACTTAAGCGATCACGGGCCTACAAAGAAGCGATGTAAAAAGACCCCGCACTCTATGAAGGGGTGCGGTTTTGTTATAGGATTGTTGCGTATGCGCATTCTAGGAATCGAATCGAGTTGTGATGAAACGGCTATCGCTATTTTGAATGGCGAGGGTAATAATTTGACGATCGAAAAATCGATTGTGCTTTCGCAAATTCAGACGCACGAGAAGTACGGTGGCGTGGTGCCGGAAGTGGCAGCGCGAGAACATTTGGAGGCGATGTTTCCGATGTTAGATAGGGAGGTGCCGTTTGATGGTACCGGTATTGATGCAATCGCCGTGACGGCTGGCCCGGGTTTAGCGCCAGCGTTACGAGTTGGCGTACAGACAGCCAAGACTTTAGCTTGGGCTTGGAATAAACCGTTGGTGCCGATTTGTCACTTGGAGGGACACGTTTATACCGCCTGGTTGGGATTGGGGAACACCCCTCCAGGTATGGAGGGGATGGGGGAGGAGAGACCGGAATTTCCGGCGTTATGTCTTATCGTTTCTGGTGGTCATACAGAATTAGTTTTGATGACTGGGCATGGCGAGTTTAAGCGCGTTGGTGAAACACTAGACGACGCCGCCGGTGAAGCGTTTGATAAGGTTGCTAAGATGATCGGCTTGCCGTACCCAGGTGGACCACATTTGGCCAAACTAGCCGAAGAAGGCGAGCCGAAGGCTTTTAGTTTTCCCCGGGCGATGTTAGATAGTGGAGATTATAATTTTAGTTTTTCAGGATTGAAGACTTCCGTGCTTTATACCTTGAAGAAATTAACTGAACCAAACAAAGCCGATATTGCTGCTTCATTTCAAGAAGCCGTGGTTGATGTGCTAGTTCAGAAAACAATGCGTGCTGCCCGGGAGTATCAACCAAAATCAATTATTTTGGCTGGTGGTGTAGCGGCCAATCTGCAACTGCGATCTCGACTGAAAGAAACCGCTGGCGAAATTGATCTGCCGGTCTTTGTGCCTCCACTGCAGTACTCGATGGATAACGCTGCGATGATCGCCGTGGCTGGCTATTACCGAGCACAAGATAAGAAGAATTTTGTTGATCCATTGGTGCTACATGCGGACCCGAATTTGGACATCGAAGTATGAACACAATAATTACTAAATCAGAAGAGGAGACGCTAAAAGTTGCTAAAGACTTTGCGGAAACTTTGAAGGGTGGGGAGTTAGTCGAGCTAGAAGGTGAATTAGGGGCAGGAAAAACGACGTTTGTTCGCGGTGTGGCGCGAGCACTCGGTACAACGGTTCGAGTGAAGAGTCCGACCTTTACCGTGGCGAACGAATATCCAGTTGAACACCAAAACATTAAAAAAATTGTTCACCTCGATTTATACCGTCTAACCGACCCAACTCAACTCCAGGGCTTAGCCTTGGAAGATTATCAACAGCCTGACGCAGTAATTTTTGTCGAGTGGCCAAATATTTTTGGTAAGTCACCATTTTTAAATAGTCGAAAAGTAAAAATCGACGTGATCGACGAAACTACGAGGCAGATTAGTTTTTGATATACTACTTCTATATGTTGCGTTACCCTGAGAGACAGCCTAATCGAGCCTTAAGACAAGATGAACAGGAGATTGTGGCCTTGCCAATTTTTGGTGTTCTAAATGAAGTTCCAAAAAATGAAATTTATTCGCAACGTATTGAGCGAATAAGGCGTGAAGAGCAGACGGAGCAATCGATTATTTCCAAGATCGCTGCTACCTACGTTGATGCTTCCAAGCATTACGGGCTTGGACAGGCGTTGGCTTTTTCTAGGGCAAATGATCGAGTTTTACGAACGTTGATTCGCCGACCGCTTCGTGATCGCTCCACTCAAGATAGATGGTTTAGAGATTTACGAAAGGAAATGGATAGACTTTTGTTTGAAGATGGAACAATTGACGCTAAACAGCGCTCTAAAATAATTGATAGGCGGGATGAGGCGATGATTAAGTCAATGGACCAACTGTTACCGTTTATTGAGGGCATTCAACGAAATAATCCTGGTGATATTTTGGCGACAGGAGTTGAATTAGACGTGGATTTAGGGATTGATTTAATACGAGGAACTCCTACTTGGGATGAGGTAAGTTCGCAGTTAATTATTGATATTGATTTGTATCAGGCAAAGGGTACTAGAATCGATGAAGATATGCTCAGAATACTGGCAAGTGAATATCAAGATTGGGCTATTAGGGCACAACGTCTTTTAATCGATCCAGATTGGTTTGGTCAACGAGGCCGCGAGCAGTCTCAGGATCGATTTTTGGCCATGAGTAATGATGATCTATTTAATATCTTAATTGGTGAAAAATCTGTGGCTCCAGAGGTTAATTTAACTCCTGCTGGTAGATTCTTTCAAAGAATGGAATTGATTAATCAACTAAATGAATTAGCTCGTCAGTTTGGTGAAGCGGAAGTTGCTAGGCCTGTGGTTATTTTGCGTAATTTAGATTATCGGTTATTAACTAAGGACTTAAATGGAACTAATAGCGACATCTCCATTTGGGACATATTACAGCGGAAAGCCGCTTGACTTTTATGGCTGACGATGATAAAAAATCAACCGCTTTCGAGGCACCGATGGATATTGAAACTTTACGATTAGCTGGTGTATTCGCGCTATCAGCGATTGGCATGCCCACGCTTGCTGTAACGAAAGAGGAAGATGATGCCATTATAGTTGGGCAAGAAAGTGGTCTTCGTCAATCGGCGGCGCGTGAGTTGATCCGCCGATTGTTGGCGCTAGATGAGCGTCGACCAGAACTCGGCATTCGCGGAATGTTGCAATCAATCTTGACCGAAGCACGTCGCGATCCCGACAACGTTGATTTTGCCAAAAAGTTGGCGCCAATCGTGGTCAGCATGAGGCCGTACCTCGAGGCGATGTGAGTACTTCCGCAGGTGGTGAAAGCCATCGGCGGGTTTTTTTGTTCAGTGTGGTAACTAGTGACAAATGTTCCAGCTACTAGGAACGGATGGCAGGCAAGGAGTTTACGCAATGGACATTTGGCACGGTTACTTTATAAAAAAAAGTGGGCCGGGCTCGAGAGTTCGAGACCGGCCACGGACGGCGCGACTGGTTGCTACAGGCTCAG
>CAYPRR010000016.1:8175-10970 GCA_964413245.1 uncultured Gammaproteobacteria bacterium | reverse complement strand
CGAGCCACCAGCTCGCTATTCTGACGCGACCCTGATTAAGGTTTTGGAAGAGCATGGCATTGGTCGTCCATCAACCTACGCACCAACTATTTCAACGATTATCGATCGTGGTTACATTGATCAAGATGAAGGCAAACGACTTTTCCCGAAAGATGAAATCGCTTACGTGGTAACTGATTTACTAGTCGCCAATTTCCCACACGTCGTTGACTACGAGTTCACCGCCAAGATGGAAAAAGATTTAGATGAAGTTGCTGAAGGTAAAATCGATTGGGTGCCAATGCTTGCTGACTGGTACGGACCATTTCATGCCCAAATTAAATTAAAGGACAAAGAATTAAAGCGCGAAGACATTATTAAAGCTCGTGAGCTTGGTAACGACCCAAAAACCGGTTTGTTGGTCGTTGTCCGTGGTGGTCGCTTTGGCCCGTTCGTTCAGTTAGGTGATAAAGAAGATTCAATCACCAAAGAAAAAATCGGCAAGCCCAAAATGGCTTCCTTGCGTGGCACCCAAACACCAGAAAATGTTACCTTGGAAGAAGCGATGGAACTACTCGCCTTCCCAAAAACAGTTGGCACCACGCCGGAAGGTGATGCCGTCAGCGTTAATTTTGGACCTTACGGACCATACATCAAAGTTGGAAAAAAGAATGCTTCAATCCCCCCAGAAGTCGATCCAACTAAGCTAGATTTAGCTGGTGCGCTCGAAGTTTATAAAAGTGCAGCCGCTCGTAAAGCGGAACTAGCTAAACCTATCGCAGAGCTTGGTACCGATCAGGCTGGCGCCAGCATCAGCGTCAAAAACGGTCGCTTTGGCCCATACATTACCGATGGCAAAACTAATGTCACCGTTCCTAAGGCGATGGACCCACTCGAAGTCACTTTAGAAAAAGCGTTGGAAATGCTGGAAAAGAAACGCACCTCGCCACCACGCAAGTGGAAACGAAAAGCTAAAAAAGAAGAATAGGGCCTGTGCCCTATTTATTTTTTTTGTCTTTCTTTGGTTTTTCCTTTTTTACAGACTTGCTGCCGGACAAGTCCCAAATATCTAATGATTGCCAAGCTGATTTCAATTTATCAAATCCCCAATCAACAAGAGGTTCCAAAGTTTTCTCATAAATCTTTGGGACTACTGAGTGACCAGCAAATACACCAGCGATGCCTCCAGCTACACCGTAAGTAATAACCTTCTTCGCAACACTTGGACCAGCCTTAGTCTTTTCGTCTCCAGCGCTACCAGCTAAACTCTTAGCCTTTTCCATTGCGGTCGCATGCCTCGTCATTGCCGCCTCCCTCGCTTGAGCTGAGTCAGTAGCTAACACAGCCGATGTCACAGTAGAATCCACAGCCTCTTTTTCTCTTGCCGTAACCGCTTCAGCGCGAATTTGCTCTGGAGATTTTTTAACTTCTGGCATAGGAATATGGGTTCTATTTTCGGGAGTGCTCATACTAGCCTAATTTTATCGCATGATGGTCAGCCTTGCAACAAGCCCAGAACAAAGCTATCGTACTTTTATGACCCCAGAATCGATTGAACAGCCTAAATTTGATGCTTTAAAATCTAGATTGGATGATCGCTACGAGCCAAAAGCGCTCGAACTCATCGAATTAGCTTTTGATTTTTCACTATTAGCTCATGGCAACCAAGCGCGCATGACTGGCGAGCCTTATTTCAACCATGCTTTGGCCACGGCTATTAAGCTAGCAGATCTTCATTTACCGGCCGAAGTTATCGCTGCTGGCTTACTCCACGATGTTCCGGAGGACACCGCAGTGACAATCGAAGACATTGAGTCTAACTTTGGGGAAGATATTGCTTCCATGGTTGGAGGTGTCACTAAACTTGGTCACGTGCAATACCGTGGCATGGAACGCTACGTCGAAAATTTGCGCAAAATGTTTCTTTCGATGGCTGCTGACGTCCGAGTAATTTTCATCAAGTTCGCCGATCGAATGCACAACATGGAAACACTCTATGTTTTGCCGGAAGCTAAACGCACGCGCATCGCCAAAGAAGTTCGCGAAATTTATGCCCCAATCGCCAACCGCTTAGGCATGGGTGAATACCGTGGCTTGTTCGAAGATTATTCTTTTAAATATCTACAACCAAAAGAATATAACTGGACCAAGCATCTACTTGAACAACGAGTTAAAAAATACGGAGAAGCGCTTGAGACTTCAATTGCCGAAATCGAAACTGAATTAGTTAAAAATAATATTCGTGGCAACGTTCATGGCCGCATAAAATATTGCTACAGCCTTTTCAAGAAATTAAAAAAATATGACAATGACATCAACAAGGTATACGACATTGTTGCCATTCGTATCCTAGTTAATGATGTCACCGAGTGTTATTCCGCTCTGGGATTGATCCATGGACTCTATACGCCTCTGCCCGGCCGTATTAAAGATTATATCGCCCAACCTAAGCCTAATGGCTATCAATCGCTTCACACCACGGTTTTTAGTAAATCAGGTGCTATCCTCGAATTCCAAATTCGTACCCATGAAATGCACGAAGAAGCCGAATATGGTATCGCCGCTCACTGGAGCTACAAGGAAGGTGTAGTGCTCGCTAAAACCCAAGTCAAATGGATTGAAGAACTGGCCAAAATTCAGAAAGAATTAGACCAGGAAAACTTCATGGAGCGATTAGACGAGCTAAAACTCGACATGTTCCAAGATCGCATTTTCGTTTTTACACCAGCCGGTGACGTAATTGATCTACCAGAATATTCCACACCAATCGATTTTGCCTATGCTGTTCACACCGATTTGGGTAACAAAATTAGTAG
>CAYPRR010000016.1:960-8075 GCA_964413245.1 uncultured Gammaproteobacteria bacterium | reverse complement strand
TTGGTGCCAAGAGCGTCGCGCAATTCCCGTTCGATCGCTTCCAAGTTTGGGTCACGTCCAGCGGTAGATGGTACCGCAGACCCAGCTCGCGCTTCGGCTTCACGCACCGTCATACCACCACCCAGCATGCTTTGAAATAATTGTCGTCGACGTGTTTGATCTGGTTCCGATAGCAAAGTGCGAGCGTGTGATCGGCTAATTTTTCCTTCCATCAACGACTGTTGAATATCCGGATCAAGTTCCAACAAACGCATGGTGTTAGCTACGTTTGATCGGCTCTTGCCAACTCGAGCCGCCGCCTGCTCTTGAGTCAAAGAAAAAAGTTCAATCAGCGATTGATAAGCACGCGCTTCTTCAATTGCATTCAAATCTTGGCGCTGAATATTTTCGATAATCGCCAATTCTAGTTTTTGCTGATCGGTCGCATCTCGCACAATCACTGGCACCGTTTTTAAACCAGCGATTCGCGAAGCTCGCAATCGACGTTCACCAGCAATCAACTCATACTTACCGTCATCTTTCCGAGTCACAGTTAGCGGTTGCAAAATTCCATGTTCTTTAATCGAAGAAACTAAGTCTTCCAAATCTTCCGGCGCAAAATAAGCGCGTGGTTGATGCGGATTCACTTCAATTAAATCTGGAGAAATCTCCATTGCGCCAGAATGAATCTCGGTCACTGGGCCGATACCCGGATCGGCCCCTACAGCGACTAAATTCGATTTCTGCGGAATTAATGAACCCAGGCCGCGGCCGAGTCCTCCCATTGGTTTACTCATATTGTTGCTTCTTGTGGATTTTCACGCATTAAAAATTCTTGTGCCAAACGTTCATACGCCTTAGCTGCCTTTGATTCTGGATCGTAATGCAAAATAGATTTTCCAAAACTTGGCGCTTCGGCTAAACGAATGCTTCTTGGAATCACTGAACGAAAAATCTTCGCCGGAAAATGTTTATACAATTCTTCCAAAACTTGTTGCGACAACTTAGTTCTTGGGTCGAACATGGTAATCACGGCGCCCATAATTTCCAGCTCTGGTTTGATTGATTCTTTAATCATGTCGATGGTGTGCATCAACTGTCCCAAACCTTCGAGTGCATAATACTCAGCCTGCACTGGAATCAACACGCTATCAGCCGCCACCAAACCGTTAATCGTTAGCAAGCCCAATGACGGCGGATTATCGATAATGATGTAATCGTAGTTGTTACGCACTTCTAATAAGGCATTATGCAACTTTCGCTCACGAGAAAATTCATTGACCAACTCAACTGAAGAACCAGCCAAATTCGGATGACCTGCCAATAAATGCAATCCCTGCTGACCAGTTTGCACGATTACTTCACTGGCTTTCTTAAGCCCGGCTAACGCTTCGTAAGTTCCTTCAGTTTCCGTGATGTCGTGCCCTAAACCGCTCGAAGCGTTGCCCTGCGGATCCAAATCAACCAACAAAACAAACTTACCCAAATGCGCCAAATACGAAGAAAGATTGACCGCGGTGGTCGATTTTCCCACACCTCCCTTTTGATTAACTACCGATACGATATGAGCCATAGACCCGACAATTGTAACACAAAGACACCTTCAAACCCTACTACTTCCTAAACTCCTGCATCGCCCCACGTAATACCGCTTTTTTCTCGGCCGATGGCTTTTGAACATTAGTTTTCAGCTTCCAATACTGATCATCATGGAAAGCTAACGTCGCCTTAGTTTTATCATGTTTAACTCGGACAACTTCCCCAATAAAAATCGTGTGATCACCAGGTCTGAGTGATTTCACTAATTTACATTCAAATTGAATTGAAGATCCAGCCACCAGCCAGGTATTAATTTTTTGTGCCTTAGTAAACTTAAAACCAAGTTTTTTTAAAGCTGTAATTTTATCAATTTCTTTACCGCTATAATTTCCAGCCAAAGAGCTAATAATATTTTGATCTTGTGCTGCCAAACTCACCCCAAATTCTTTGGTCTTAGTAATATTCTCCAACGTCGCGCCATCGCCAATACAAACAGCGATCATACCTGGTTCGTAGGAAACCATGTAAGTCCACTGGGCAGACATCACATTTTGTCCATGTGGACCGTTACTGGTGATTAATCCGACGTTAGTGACAAATGGTTTGGTGTGTTCGTCTTCAATATCCATATTTTTTTGTTAGATGACAGAAACTATACTATAACAAAAAATCGCCTCTGACGAGACGACTTATTGGTTGCGGGGGTCGGATTTGAACCGACGGCCTTCTGGTTATGCGTACCTACTACAACTTTCGTTGCTCCGCCGGTGGCGGATTTGAGGTCTGGACTTTCTCTTCATCCACGAGGGATGTCTGCCATTAAGTCTCTACACCTTCCTACTTGAGGTAGGCTTGGCTCGGGATTGCCATCGTTAGAGGGTTCCCCGAATTTGACAGATTATCACGCGCAGTTTGCACCACGCGCAGCCCATTGCAGGATAAGGTTCCAAGCGTCACGGAAATCAATTGAACGAGGTTTCCGTTGACGTTTTTCAGATTCCACCATGTGGATCTGACCAGCATAACTCACAAATACATCACTTGGAAAAACGTAGAAAAAATCTTTATCTGGTATGTAAACCAGAGCAAAGTCAAAATCGCCTGTTGTGTATTTTGATCTTTTCATGACTCGACGATTTGTCTTGGTACGACGATTATCAACAACGTAATTTCCAGTAGCCTGGTTGAACCAAGCGCATTTTACTTGAATACGTATTAAACAACTATCAATATCCAGAACAAGATCATATGCGAGTCTATCTCCGACTGGCCTCAGTACTCCGAAACCCTTTTTGAGGGAGTGTAGTATTGCTGCCTGTTCGGCAATATCGCCTTTGAGTTTTGTGTCCATGAGCTAATTGTAATAGAACTTCCTAAGCTGAGCCAGACGAGCTACCAGGCTGCTCTACCCCGCGACAGGATAATACTGAAGATTTAGCTAACAGTCAAGGTTTATCGCTGTACCCGGCAAATAAATGACTTCAAGTACTTGGCCTCTGGAAAGTAAACCGAATCTGGGTGATCTGGCGACTGGTGAATCACTTTCAAAACTTGTAGTTTAACATTCGCTTGAACAGATGCTCGGCGCAAAATAAAAGCCAAATCATCTTCGGTTAGAAAATGTGAGCAGCTAGAAGAAACGAAGATACCACCGTCCTTAACCAATCGTAATGCAGCACGGTTCAAAAAGTGATAGCCCTTTTTGCCCTGTTCAACATCTCGCTTTGATTTGATAAGTGCCGGAGGATCAATCATCACTAAATCAAACTGTGGTTCTTGCTTTGGTGACAACCACTCAAAGATATCTGCTGTTTGATTACTCCACTTATCGTCGGCAATACCGTTAAGTTCTGCTTGACGTTGGCATAATTCAAGCGCCGAATCTGAAGCATCAACGTTCAAAACTGAAGTCGCACCACCAGCAATGGCCGCGATTCCCGCTGACCCAGAATATGAAAATAAATTTAACGTCTGACGGCCAGCTGATAATTCTCTAACTGCCTGACGCAAATCTTTTTGATCACAAAAAAATCCAGTCTTCTGACCCTTCAAAACATCGGCCACAAACTTCAAACCATTTTCGGTAAACTCCACTAAACCTGGATCTTCACCGAACAAAACACCCACTGCTGATTCCAGCTTCTCCTCACTACGCACTGCCATGTCTGATCGCTCAACAACTGCACGCGGTGAAAAAACTTCTTGCAAGGCGCTAACGATTTCACCACGCAGAGCGTCTAGTCCGGCCGTGGCGATTTGAATCACGAAAACGTCATTGAAGCGATCAACAATCAAACCTGGGACTTCGTCCGATTCCCCAAAAATTACTCGATAACCCGTGGTTGATGTTCCTGGACCGTAACCCAAAAGTTCACGTCGCGATTGTGCGCGAAGAAACTTATCAGCGAACCACGCTGAATTAATCTCAACATTCTTCCAATCTAATAAACGAACAGCAATCGATGATTCCGCCGAGTAAGTTCCAACGGCCAAAAATAATCCAGTTGAATCAACCAAGCGAACGAGGTCGCCATGTTTCGCCTCCCCCTCCGTCTCCCCCATAACTGGGGGAGCGTTCGCAATAGCGCCAGAAAAAATCCACGGATGTCGATAATGACTCGAAGCTTCCTTACCAGGTTTTAATTTTATAATTGGATAACTCACACGGCTTTTTTAACGGCTTCGGCCACCGCTTTAGCGACGTTCTTGTCGAGAACATCTGGAATAATTTTATCCACCGTTGGTTCGGTCACATAATCGGCCAACGCTTTAGCCGCTGCTAGTTTCATTGCCGAGGTGATTTGTGGCGCCCGAACATCTAACGCTCCCCGGAAAACTCCCGGGTAAGCCAAAACATTATTCACCTGGTTTGGATAATCACTGCGACCAGTAGCTACAATGTAAGCTCCGCCCTCTTTAGCCACATCTGGCATGACTTCTGGCGTTGGGTTGGAAAGCGCAAAGACGATCGACTTTGGCGCCATCGCCTGCACCATTTCTTTGGTCACGATTCCTGGCGCCGAGACACCAACAAATACGTCAGCACCAATCATCGCTTGTGCGAGAGTTCCATCAACCTGACGTGGATTAGTGATGGTTAATAGCTGTTGTTTAGGTGCGTTCAAATCAGTTCGACCAGGACCGATCACACCTTTAGAATCAGCAACAACGATATCTTTGACACCAGCCGCTAATAACATTTTCGTAATCGCCGTGCCAGCCGCACCAGCTCCAGCCACAACAATTTTCGTGGTCGCAAATTCTCGACCAGTAATTTTCAAAGCATTCGTCAAACCAGCCAACACGACCATCGCCGTGCCGTGCTGATCATCATGCATCACTGGAATGTCCAATTCCTTAATCAGGCGCTCTTCGATTTCAAAACAACGTGGCGCTGAAATATCTTCCAAATTCACTCCGCCAAATGATAGCGAAAGCTGTTTGACGATTTCAATAATCTCTTCAACATTTTGTGTCTTGAGTGCGATCGGAAAAGCGTCCAAATCCGCAAACTCCTTGAAGAGCACGCACTTACCCTCCATCACCGGCATACCCGCTGCTGGACCAATGTCACCAAGTCCAAGCACCGCTGAGCCATCAGTAATTACCGCCACCCAATTACGGCGAGATGTGTAATCCCAAATCGCTTCTGGGTCTTTAGCGATCGCTCGACAAGGTTCGGCGACGCCTGGTGTATAAGCCAAAGAAAGATCGTGGCGATCATTAATCTTGGCTTTTGGTGCCAAAGCAATTTTTCCGCCCAACTTTTTATGAAACTCTAATGACTCCTGGTAAATATCCATAGATACCCATCTTACCTCGCTCGCAGGGCGATCATCAAGTCCGAGACATTAGCGCCCGTTTGCCCAGTAACGATCTGACCGCCAACCTTATTAAAGAAGACAAACGAATTATTATTTTTAAGATAGGTAGCTGGATTAACGCCGAGTTTCTTCGCTTTCATTTGGAGCGCCTGATCAGCCAAACCGCCGGCCGCCGGACCATTATCGATGCCATCAGAAGCTAACGAAGCCACTAACTGGCCATCGGTAATCGCCATTAGTGCGCCCAGGACTAACTCTTGATTGCGACCGCCACGACCATGCCCCTGAACCGTCACCGTGGTTTCGCCGGCAGCGATATAAGCCTCGCCAGGTTTAGGTAAATTAACCATCATCTTACCAACTTCGCTTGCTTCCCCAACCAACCGAGTTGAGAAAATCTTAGCTCGATAACCAAGTTCACGCGCCTTAATCATCATCGCTTTAGTCGCCACCTGATTATTGACCAACAAGATATTTGTGACATCTTTAAAATATATTGGATCCTTTGGCGTTTCCAGCAAATGACAATTGGGCATGCTACAAATTTTCAACACATCGTATTTATCTAAGATCTTTTCTGCATCGGCGATTGTTGTCACGTCAAGTACCGTTGGACCAGAAGCAATAACTGAGAGATCATCATCGGCAACGTCAGAAAAAATCAAACTTACAATCCGCGCTGGATGCGCCAAGCGAGCAAACTGTCCACCCAAAATCTCTGACAAATGTTTGCGTACAATATTTAATTCTTCGATAGTTGCACCACCACGCATCAAAGTTTGCGTAATTGTTGCCAGCTCATCACAATTCATTTCATACGGCCAACATAACAAGGCCGAGCCACCACCAGAAATGATTGAAAGCACCAAATCACGTGAATCAACATGCTTGAGCAAGGCAATAATTTCACCTGTTGCTTTCATGTTCGGTAAACTTGGTAGTGGATGAGTTCCAACAACACTCTTCATTCGCTTTAATGGCCCGCCTTTAACATCCAACACTAAACCATCGGTGATACGTTTACCCATGATTTTTTCTAAAGCTTTGGCGGCATCGTATGACGCCTTACCAATTCCGATGACAAAAATATTTCGAAAATTATCTAAATTTAAAACTGTTTTATTGATCTTCAGCTTCGACCCCTTCAAACTAACCTGACTATTAATTACCTTCGTCGTATTGATTGCCTCCAAACCAGCTTCAAAAATATCCAAAGCGTCACGTCGTAAAGCACTCGTCGCTAGCATTTTCCGATTTTTAATCAAAGGCATATTGCCCACATTATACTCGAAAAAAATACCACCGATGATTCGGAGGTATTTTTGGTGGGCAAGGAGGGAATCGAACCCTCACGATGTTGCCATCACAGGATTTTGAGTCCTGCGCGTCTGCCAATTCCGCCACTCGCCCACAACCCTGATGGCCAGAGATTACATGATATTTCAATTCTTGCCAAGATGGCTATATTTTGTTAGGATACCGTCGTTATTAGTGGCTTTTCAATAAGGCTGGGTAGCTCAGTTGGTAGAGCACAGGACTCATAAGCCTGCTGTCGTGGGTTCGATCCCCACCCCAGCCACCAAAAAACAACCGATTTATCGGCTGTTTTTTGTTTCAAAAGAAAAAATTACCTTATTACTAGATGAATCTTTATTTAGTATTATCGTTAACAACCTCGTCACCAATGCCATCAACTACACGCCAGAAGGTGGAAATATCAAAATCGAGTGTGAAGTTGTAAATAAAGGAAAAACAATCGGCGGAAAAGTTTTG
>CAYPRR010000016.1:0-950 GCA_964413245.1 uncultured Gammaproteobacteria bacterium | reverse complement strand
TGGAAGAAGATTATTTTGTAATCGCTGTTTCTGATACCGGTTGTGGCATTCCGCATGAACAGCAAAGCCAGGTATTTACCAAATTTTTTAGAGCTAGCAATGCCATCAAGATCCATACCGATGGAACTGGCCTTGGTTTATATACCGTCAAATCTATCCTAGATCATGCCGACGGCCTGATCTAGTTTACCTCTCGCTAAAATGAAGGAGCAACTTTCTATATAGCTATCAAGATGACCGGAATGAAAGAAAAGTTAGGCGAAAAAGAACTCATCAATTAATTAAATTAAATTATCTAAAGAAGAGCTTGAGCTTCCTTGAAACTATTATTTGGGCTATACTGTTGCCCACATGACCATCACAACTCATACAGCGATTGGGGCAGCAATTGGCTTTAGCTTAGGTCATCCGGCCCTCGGTTTTGCCTTAGGTATGATTTCCCACCTTGCCGTTGATATGATCCCCCACGGCGATATGAAGTTCGCCGAACAATTTAAAAATAAACGTCGAAAAGCCGCCGTGGCCTATGCTGGCATTGATGCTGCCGTAGCTATTTTATTATTACTAACGCTCTTCAATGTTGGTGGCTATACTGACAAACTCACCTTCTCAGCCTCCATTGCTGGCTCCATCATGCCAGACCTACTAGTTAGCTTATATTTTGCCACTAAAACCAGATGGCTAAAGTGGTTCGTCAAACTTCATTTTTTCTTTCACGACTTTTTCTTGAAGCGCTACGGCGATGTTCGATTGTCTTACGCTCTAACTTTCCAAGCCGCCTTTATTTTCTTGATTCTCCGAAACGTTTTATAAAATCTTAATACCAGTGGCAGTAATAATAGAAACTATAAAACCGGCTAAAATAACTCCGGAAAGAATTCCAGACGCCGCATATTTAAATTGAACTTTTAATGCAACAGCCGCTAAAGTCGCTGTCCAAACGCCAGTCA
>CAYPRR010000015.1:0-10995 GCA_964413245.1 uncultured Gammaproteobacteria bacterium | reverse complement strand
AGGCGGGCTAAGATTTTGTTATTCAAATTGTCCGGGGGTGTAACTTTGGTGGCGCACTTGAAGATGACTGGTGGATTTTATTTGAAGGCCAAGGGGACAGCACCATCAAAACACGCTCACGTAATTTTTCATTTAAGCAAAGGTCGAGAAGTGCATTGGGAAGATGTTCGAAAGTTTGGCTACATCAAAGCATACGATCAAAAAGGTTTGGCGGAATATTTGGAAAGTCAGGCATACGGCCCAGAGCCGCTCGAGAAATCTTTTACTTGGGCTGCGATGGCGATGTGTTTGCGTAGTCGACCTAAAAAACCAATTAAGCCATTACTGATGGAACAATCGTGCATTGCTGGTATTGGAAATATTTACGCTGGTGAGGCTGTTTGGTTTGCCAAATTACACCCACTCACCAAAGTTGCTGATATCACTGATGATCAGATGAAACTTCTTTATCGAGGTGTGATCGATGTGCTCAAAAAGGCAATTCCAGCTCGTGGAACTTCGGCCGATTCGTATTTGGATGTGTATGGGAAGCCCGGAACTTTTGTGCCAAAATTAAAAGTTTATGGTCATGCTGGTAAACCTTGTTCCCGCTGTGGCACTGCGATAATAAAAATCCGCCTCGCTGGGCGCGGGACGGAATTTTGTCCTACTTGCCAACCGTTGTGAGCTGATCGACAATTTGTTTTTTGATGTCTGGATCTAGAAGTTTGTCTGGTCCTCCTGGTGCTTGGGTTTTATTCCATCGGTTCCAAATGTCTTGTATGTAGCCGAATTGGATACTGACTAAGACGATATCATCGATGTGATCGGTTCTATCTAACTGAAATTTTGAATTGCGAATTTGTCTGAGTTTACGTTCTTTGGTTTCTGGTCGGGGATCAGTCGTAAACTGAATGCCTAGCCGATTGGCTGTTGGTAAAGTTTCCACCTCCACACCACGATTGTGAGATTTTCGGCGAATGATAAAATCAATTTTTTGATCGATGTCTTGGTAAATATCGGTATCGAGCACTTCGATGTCTAGACCTTCGTCAATTGCTAACTTGGTTAACAGATTTTTTACCATTTTTTCGGCTACCCAACCGGAGATAAATTTTTTGTCTCGCTTATCCGCAGCTGATCGAACATAGGCCTCACGTTTTTGGGTATCGGTACCACGTCTGTTGGTTTCATGCTTGATAATTTGTTGGTCCGCCAGTTCCATCAGTTTGCGCTTAGCTTCGCGAATCAAAAATTCTTTGCGAACCATTCGTGGCATTGTCTCTGGATCGAGTTGATATTTAAGGCCCCATTCGCCATCGGTTAGGATTTCACCAGCGGTTAACTCGGCATCAGTTCCGTGTTCTGGACTACGAAAATATTTACCCTCATGACCGTAGATTAGATGGGTACTGTGTTGACGTTCAAATTTTGAATTCGGATTATCAAGTTCCGATAAATCGGCTTTTAGACCTTCTATTATTATCTGTTTGCTTTGTTGAATTGAAAAGATTTCAAATTGAGTTTGTTCTGATGTTCCCGAATTTTTCATGGCTTCTTTGATGAAATAATCTAGAACATTGCTTAGTTTACCGAGGTCGCGTGGCTCAGCTACTTCCATTTTTTTTGATACATCACCATAATGTTCAAGTGTATTTCTGAATCCAGGGCGCATATTTTAATATTATATCAGAATTTTAGTTAGTTGGTGGTTGGTCATCTCGGTAGCTAGTGGCAAATGCTCCAGCCACTAGGAATGGACGACAAATAAAAAAACATACTAAACTGTACGGTGACAAGACAACCATTGACCATGTCTCTTAGTGACATGCAACAAGAGCTGGCGTACAAAAAGGTCCGGCCGAACCAAATCGTACGCACAAAAAAAAGCCGCCTGGCGTCATAACAACGTCGGGCGGAGTAGTGGGCTAGCGCTTTAGTTCACGCCATTTAGCGATCAACTCATTTTTTCTGCGCCATTCTCGGACAAGCCATGCCTGCAAGCCCATTGAGTCCCAAGGAAGTTCCTCGCTACTAAACTCTTCGCATTCGATGTGATATCGCGCACCGAATAGTCGATGAACATCGAGCCAGTTTTCATCACTGACACTGAAGCTTTGTGTGAAGTTGAAGATTCGTGTTGGTTTGGTTAGGCTTTGTAGAATTGTTAAAAGTGCACCGCTTCGTGGCGGTAGGGTAGTCCAATTATCAAAGTCATGGATCAGACGATTCCATTTTTTGCGAGCTTCTTTACGTTTTTTTTCACCTGGTCTGGTGCCATCAACGAAGAGCAGAAGTGCTCCACCTCTTTCGGCAAGATCTGGAATCGCCCTTGCAACTGCGAGCCTAGCTGATTCGCGATCATATCGGTTGATCGGCACAGACAGTTTTAGTGCATTGAGCGGTGCACGAATGATCCATTCCAGATCATCTTTGATCACCGTGCTATATTTTTTGGTTATGAAGTTGTTTAGAAAGTAGCACAACTGAGAGTTGCCGAAGGTAGATGGGTGATTGCCGATGATGATTGCGAATTCACCTGGCAGAATCGGCTTAATGTTTCCTTCTGCGTGATAGCTGACGTGCAATAAATCGCGATAGACTGACTGCATATCTTGGCCCCAGTCAGTGCCGACGCTGGTCCACGGCCATGGCGTTAACGCTGAGAGTGCTCCGATACTCGATGCACCAAAAGTGCAGGCACAACCAGCTGTGATTGCCAAAGGTACAAGAATGGGTTTGAGGTAGCTCAATTTGCCTCCATGAACGGCTAGGTAAGCTTAATCTAATTTTCACGAAAAGTCACTAACGACGGTGCATAATGCGAACTGCCGTTGAAATCCAAATCGCCCCGAGGGCAAAGCCGGCTAGGACATCGGTGAGATAGTGGACGCCTAAATATAATCGACTGAAGCCGACTAAAATAATTAAAATAGCTAAAAGAATTGTCAGGCAAATTTTTACGGACTGTGTCCACTTGGTCAACCAAAGTAGATAAATTAAGTAGCCGTAAAGCGCCATAGAAAGTGTGGCGTGGCCGCTAGGAAAAGAATACGAATCTTCAACTACGGCAGCGATACCAACCGGCCGTTCCCGATGAAATAAATATTTGATGGCCAGCATCGAAGCACCACTACCAGCAATTATGATGACTAGCCCGAGCATTTCCAAACGTTTTTTTCGTTGGATTAAAAAAGCGATGATAATTACCGTGAGGGTGGCGATCAATACTGACCCGCCAAAGTTGGTAATAAAAGCAAAAAAATTTACCCAACTTGTGGTGCGAATTTGGAAGAGCCAAGTGGCAAATTGTTGATCGATCATATCTAAAATGATTATACCAAAAAAATCGCCCGACCAGCGCACGGCGCAGGTAGGGCAGGTGGATCACTCGATCGCAGCGACAATTCTGTTGAGGTATTGCCCGAGCAGGGCGGAGCTGGCACTTACACGTCGGCCAATCTCTTCATCCGAGTGCGTTTCTGTAGCATTGTTACTGACGAAACAGAGTCCGAGCAAACGTTGTTTTCGAGTGGCCATGATGCAGGCTTCGGGCAGTAGGCTCATGCCGACAACTTTTCCACCGAGATCGGCGAGAATTCTTTTATCGAGCCGGCGGCCTTCAAAAAACGGGCCACGCAACATGACGTGCGTTCCTCGGTGAACACGCAGTCCTGACCCTGCTTCTTTGATAGCTGTCTTGATGAGCTCCTCTTTGAGCGTGTCTTCGGGGCTATCGAACTCGGCGACGAACATCGGCATCTCTGGTGCGAACAGCGTAATGAAGCCGTCAACGACGACAACGGAGCCGACCTGGAATTGTGGTACCAGGCTACCGGTTGCACAAGTGGCGATCAGCGTCTCCACGCCGAGCTCTTGGAGCATCTCAACTTGCAGACGCACCATGGCGTGGATGTTGGGATCAGCTGGTGCCTCATTGATGTGCACCCGACCACGCAGAGCCAAGACTGGGCGACCACCAACACTACCAAGCGCCAACTTTCTGGCGTGTCCAGGCAATTCGCCAAGGCGTTCAAAACCTGGAATTTCTTGGAAGGGGAGCTCTTTTTCCCATTCGAAGATCTTACCCCAGCCGGTACCAAGCTGCAGGGCAAGGTTGATGTCATTATCGATGTTGAAAGCCTTAGCAATTACACTAGCGGCTAAAGCGGCGGCTTCTTTACTCTTCTGATGCATGTTGTCTCCTGTGATGCAAACAGAAATTACCTAATTTTGAAAATAATGTCCAATTTATCGTCTTGCAGTGGTGCCATGTTCATCGATTTCTGATAGGGCTACGGACAGTAAATTGGAAATACCGTCGTCGCCCATGGTGACGCCGTAAAGTAAATCGGCGCGCTCCATGGTGGCACGGTTGTGAGTGATGACAATAAATTGAGTGAGTTTTTGTAGTTCTAGGAGAATGTTGGCGAAGCGTACGGTGTTGGCTTCATCGAGTGCTGCATCGACTTCATCTAAAACGACGAATGGCGATGGATTAGTCGCCATGATGGCGGAAAGGAGGGCGATGGAAGTTAACGCTCGTTCACCACCAGAAAGTAAGTTGAGTGCTTTGAGTGTTTTGCCTGGTGGTGTGGCTTGAATATCAATACCAGCTACAGCATCAGAGCGTTCTTTTACACGTTTCAAAATGGCGGTGGTTGACTCTGTATCTTCATCAACACGATCTTCAGCCAGTTCTTCCATCGCTCGGTCTAAGGCGACGTGTTGATCCTGAGCGCGGTCGGCAACAAGTTCCGCTTCTTTCATTTTGATGAGTGAGCAAGAACCACCGCCAAAAAGTATTTTGAAGTATTTTTGAAATTCTTTGTTAATCGCCGAAAATGCTTTTTCCGATTGTAAGCTAATCTTATCGTCGAGTTCGTCGATGATTTTTTCCGTGGTATTGATAGCGCCACGAATATCTTTGAGCTGGCTGTCCAGGAAATTAAAACGTTCTTCAGTGGTTTTATATTCAGCGATGGTTTCTTCATCGATACCGCCGATTAGTTCGAGCTGATGTTTTAAGCGCATAATTTCGGCACGCTCATCTTCTGGACGATTGATGCGGTGTGCTGGTCGATCTTTAAGGATCTCTTCTCGCGCTTCGCCAAGTTCTTCCTTGAGTTCATTCTGTAAACTTTCCAAGCGAGTTTCCGTACGGGCAACATCGATCTTCACCCGATTTTCTTGTTGTTCGATCGAATATAATTCTTGTTGGATTTGTCGCAATCGGCGTTCCACGGTAAAGACGGCCGTTTTGCTTTCGGCGCTGGCTTTGGTGATAGCGTCCATCTGGACTTCGCAAGCTTTGACGCTAACTTCGGCAGTAACAATTTCGGCTTTGGCTTGTTCGATTCCGGCTAATAATTTTGGATCAGCCTTAAAGTCTTCGGGGTTTGGTTTAGTTAATCGGGTGCGCAATCTGGATGATCGGTTAAAAATACTTTCCACTCGATCAAGTAATGTGTTCACCGTGGCTAAGTCTGGAGCATTACGGAGTTCGGTTAGTAAAGTTTGTTGTTCAGTCGAAAGATCACCTAATTCATTAATGATTTCGTGTAATGGTAATGGTGACCAGGTGGATTGCGCTTTAACTTTAGAAAGATCGAGTTCGCGTTCCACGGCAAAAAGTTGGTGACGAGCATCGGTTAGTTTTGCTTGCGCCAGGCGGTAAGCATCTTGAGCAACTTTAATGCCATCATCTTTTTGCTCGCCAGTGGCGGCGACCTCCATGGTGGCGAGTTCGTCTTGTCCAGCTTTAAGCTCGGAGCGTTTTTGCTCTACGCGCAGACTGACGCCTTCAATTTCCTTTTTTGTTTTTGCTAGTTCATCTTGTAGATCCCACCAGATCGAACCGTAATAATTACGTCGACGTTCGTTGAGATTTTTTTCAATCGCTTCACGTTGCTCCAGGCGTGCGACCTGACGACGCAAAGATTTTAATCGAGGTTCAATTTCCGAAAGTAATAACTCAACTTCAACTAGATTCTCGCTGGCTTTTTCCAGTTTGAGCATCGCTTGGTGGCGTTTGATCTGCAATCCACGAACACCGGTGGCATCATCGAAGAAAATTTTTCGTTCTTCTGGGCTGGATGTAAGAACATGGTCGATCATGCCTTGGCCGACTACAGTGTAAGATCGCTGACCAACACCAGCTTGTGCGAGTAGCAATTGGATGTCGGTTAAACGTGCAGTTTGGCCGTTTAGTAAATATTCTGAATCGCCATCACGATACAATCGACGAGTCACAGTAACTTCAGAATAATCACCGCCTAATTTCTTTTGTGAATTATCAAAAGTCATTGCCACTTCAGCGAAGCCTGACCGGCCTTTGCCTTCACTACCTGAGAAAATAATGTCTTCTGATTTTTTACCACGGAGGTGTTTCATTGATTGTTCACCCAAGCACCAACGGATGGCATCCGAGAGATTTGATTTACCGGAGCCATTTGGGCCGACGATCACCGTTAGGGCGTGATCATTGGTTTTAGACTGTGGAAATTCAAGAACAGTTTTTTTAGCAAAGGTTTTAAAGCCTTGGAGTTCCAGCCGGGAGAGATACATAATCGTATAATCAACTTAAGTGATTACATTTTAGCAAGGATTGACCATTTGTGATAATTATCGTAATCTCTGCCATCCATTATGTCTCTGATTACTTACACGCAGATTAAAGATTTGATTGATTCCGCTACGCACATTTTGTTATTGACTGATGAACGCATCGACGGTGACACTATTGGTTCGTCGTTGGGCATGTTTCACGTGTTGAAAGAGGCTGGCAAGCAAGTCACAATTTTTTCACCCAAGCCACTACCACCAGCGTTAGCTTTTTTGCCAGGGGTTGAAGTGATTCGTCGAGATCAAGCGGTTTTTGAAGATACGACCATTGATTTGGTTTTGATTTTTGATTGTTCGGACGGCGTTTATTTGAAAACTTTTTTACCAACCATGAAGCGTCGCGTGCCATTGGTGGTGTTTGATCACCATGTGACTAATCCACGTTACGGCACAATCAACTTGATTGAACCGGAGTCGGCGGCCACGGCTGATGTAGTTTGGCGGTTTGTGAAAGCGATGGGTTGGGTGATTAATCGTCAGGCAGCGCAATGTATTTTGACGGGAATTTGTACGGACACTTCAGCTTTTTCTACCACGAACACAACGTCCGCTTGTTTGGAAGCAGCACATGAGCTCACGAAGTTGGGTGCGAAACTTCAGGAAATCGTTCGCCACACGATGATGAGTAAATCGGACGAAGCGATGAAACTTTGGGGCTTGGCTTTAAGTCGGCTTTATCAAGATATAACGTTTGATGCGGTGGCGACAGTGATCACCCGTAAGGATTTAAAGGAGACCGGAGCGCAAGATGACGATGTGGAAGGGCTCTCCAATTTTTTAAACGCCATGGTTGATGGGGCGGAAACAGTTTTGGTGATGCGCGAAACAGCTGATGGTGGCGTGAAGGGAAGTTTGCGATCAGTGACCAGAGATGTGGCGGCGCTGGCTGGTAAATACGGAGGTGGCGGCCACAAGACGGCCGCTGGCTTTAAAGTTGAGAAAGCTATTTTGGACGAAAAAGACGGGCAATGGTATATCTTGCAAGCGTAGACAATTGGCACTCGGCCATGTACACTGCTAAGCATTGAGCACAGGGTAACCACCCATCTTCGCCGAGGCTTCGGTAGGCAGGCATGGGGTTGCCCCTACAATATAAATTATGAACACCGAGAACGAACCACAATCCCAATATTTAATCCCAACCGTCATCGAAAAGACTAGCTACGGTGAGCGAGCTTATGATATTTATTCTCGTTTGTTGAAAGATCGTATTATCTTTTTAGGTACGGCGATTAACGATCAGGTAGCTAACGCTGTTATCGCGCAGTTGTTGTTTTTGGAAAGCCAAGATAAGGACAAAGAAATCAAACTTTATATTAATTCACCGGGTGGTTCGGTTACGGCTGGCTTGGCGATTTATGACACGATGCAATACATCAAGCCAGAAGTTTCCACGATTTGTGTGGGTATGGCGGCTTCGATGGGAGCGGTCCTTCTAACGGCTGGCGCACCAGGTAAACGTTTGGTTTTACCAAACTCGGAAGTAATGATTCACCAGGTGTTGGGAGGCGTTTCTGGACAGGCCACAGATATTGCAATTCATGCCGAACGAATCATGGCGATGAAAGAGTCGCTTAACGCGATTATTGCCAAACATACTGGCCAAACGCTAGAAAAGGTGACGGAAGACACAGAACGTGATAAATTCCTTACAGCTAAGGAAGCGATGAAGTACGGATTGGTGGACAAAGTTATCACCAGAAACTCCTTGTAAGTAGCGAAAACCGGGTTGACCTGTAAAGTAAGGGTTGACAGAAAACCCTTATTTTTATTGGGTTTTCCATTGACAAGGGCCTACAAGCATGATAGATTACTGGGTCATTTAGACAACGGTTCTCTTTCAAAGACTGCAGCCACGACAAGCATGGGGCTATATCTGTTGTTCACTTCGGCTCCGGCTGAACTGACACCGTAGATATATCTTCTTGGCTGCAGTCTTTAGGGGGGAATTTTTTTGTACAATTAAATTCAGAAGAAGAGGTATACTTGTTTACAATATGAACAAGTATATTTTTTTAGATTGAAGACACATTTCTACAAAAGCAAAACCAATTCCATCCGTGCCACCAGCGATCAATACATTTTTCTTCATAGTGACATCTCTTTTAGTATTTGTTATGGTGTAGCTATATGCAATGTACAGCAGTATATCAAAAACATGGGGATTGGTATTTAGGTTGGGTTGAGGAGATTCCTGGCGTAAATACCCAGGGTAAAACCATGAAAGAAGCAAAAGAGAATTTAAAAGAGGCACTTGAAATGGTTTTAGAGGCGAATAAGATGATGGTTGCAAAAGACCGTCCTCGAGGAACCGTTGTGCGTCAACGAATGACTGTTTAAATCTGTGAAGAGGGTCGCTTTGTTGAAATACTTACGGAATCGTGGTTGCATTTTTTTGCGTGAAGGATCAAACCATAGTATTTTTTTTAACCCTGATACCAACCGAATTTCATCTGTGCCGAGACATAATGAGGTTGACGATTTTTTGGCAAAAAAGATTTGCAAGGATTTGGGAGTATCGCCACTAAGATAAAATACGGTCCTTAGTTGGACCGTATTTTTAGTTATGGAGTGACTGTTGTATCGACTGGGGCAGTGACATCGGTTTCGGCCACGGGTTCTGCGTCGGTCGAAGAATCGACCGTTGGAACGTCTGTGACTGGAGTTTCTTCGGCTGGAGGAGTTAAGGTCGCAACTCCGACTAAGCAGATCTTTGGTAGCGATCGGTAGACTGAGGCGAAGGTTCTATCAACCTGAGTGCCGTCAGCCTTTTTTACGTGATAATCAAAGGTGGTTGAAGCTCCGGGGTGAGCGGCTTGGCATTTTTCTTTGCCTGGCGCTAAATCGGTTGTTTCGGTACGAACATCGTTGCCGGCTGCCGTCCAACCAAGCAATGTTGGTGGGTCGTACCAGCCTTCACGGCCATCAGAGGGGCCCCAGAAAGTAAAGTGCAATTCTTTTGCTGTCATGTCCATTTCTGTGGTCAGTAAAATATAGTTACCGGTATCATTTTTAAATTTAAAGTCTGGTGCTGGATCGTAAATAGTGGCATCGGTGCCAGGCTTACCGTTGCTTGGGTCGTTGTAATAGGAGACGACCAGCGAATGGTTGCGACGTTCTACGACATCGAGTCCAGCGTTCATGACGGCACGGAAAGTCGTTGTTCCAATCTGACAAAGACCACCGCCAATTTCTGGCTTGATTTCATCACCCTTAATGACTAGCTCCGGCAAATAACCGTCTTCGATAGTAAAAGGTTGTAAGTGCTCGAGTAGGGAAACGGTTTCGTCAGGGGCAATTAGTAGGCCGTTGAGTTTACTAGCGCCATGTTTGATGTTTTCAATACGATTACCTGGTGAGTTGCCAAAATCAGAAGTTCCAACGCCTAATATCTCGGTAATTCCTAGGTTGTTAACCTGATTAGTTGGTACGGCCGGTTCGACAATTTTTACGACTAAAGGAATAGAAGCCGTCTTCTCACTCAATTTAATTTTTAAATCATTAGATGTTTCTTCGTCGTCTAACGTCACGCCATCACGACTTCCTTGAAATTCCTTTACGATGTTGCCTTCGATCACGAATCTGGCGTTGATCGGTTCGATGTCAATTTCTTTGTGAATTTGAGTAAAGTAATTCTTGATGCCGTCGGTGTTTAGTCCCAATTCCAGTTGACCTTGATCATTTTTTACGGGTTCTATGAAATCACTAATTTCTGAAGTAGTGATCTGCCACAGATGATCGGTTTTATCTTCGCTGGTGTAGGTAAGGGTGAAAGGAGCATTTTGAATGACTGATTTTACTTGATCGGTGAGCGTGGTGGCTTCTTCGGTGCTAACCGCAACTGGTCGATCTTGCAAGAATAAAGTTAGTGAATCAAGCTGAAAATCGAGCGCATCAGTAGCGATCGCATCGATAACTTCGTCGGTATCAAGTTCGTGGCCCGCAGTACCAGCAACGACACTAACCTCTAAATCTTCGCCTTCACCGGTTACTAAATAATCAGTAAAAGTCCCAAGCGTTTCGTTAGCGTTAAATTTTGTTCTGATACCTTCGATGATTTTATCTGAGGCAATGGTTATTTCTGGTTTGATATTTTTGCCGACCGAAGCTAAGCGTAACGAACTAATGGCATTACCAAGATAACCATCTTGTCGTCCTTGAATCATGGCGATTTCAGTAGCGCGGTTAGCATCAAAATCCATCAAGCGATAAATCAAATCGGGATCATCAGAACCGCTGGCTTGTAAATCAACTCTAGCGCTTTCTCCTTCTAAATTAATCCAGAGCCCGTCAGCCAACATATTATCGTAAGCTGATTGGAGAATCTCCGAAGCCTCTGCTTGTGTAAAATTACCAAGTTCGATATTGCCGACCGAGACGCCGGGGTAAATT
>CAYPRR010000014.1:0-11048 GCA_964413245.1 uncultured Gammaproteobacteria bacterium | reverse complement strand
GTTCGCGGCCGTGTACCCCCTCATCAGGCTACCCAGGAGGTTCACTTTTTTTGATTACCAAATTCCAGATGATCTTCAAGTTGAGATCGGTGATCTGGTCAATATTCCGTTTAAGGGTCGATTGATAATTGGTTTAGTAAAACAAATCAACCAAACCAGCACTTTCAGTAAAATATCAAACATAACAGGTATTGCTCAAAAATCTTTGATGTCCTTAAGGGACATCGAGCGTTTAGAGGCGATCGCTACCAACATCGTGCAAAGCCCGGCCTCAATTTTCTACTCCACCCTACAAGGGATTGAATCAAGGTATCCAAAGCCATTCGTCTCTAATCTTTTGCTACAAAAACTCTCGGTCGATCCGGCCACAGCTCTCGAAGTAACTCAGGCTCTAAAAAATCTTGTTGAAGGCAAAACAGCCTTTGTTCAAACGTCTCTCGAAGGCACCATTGCCGTCATAAAAAATCTACTAAAATCTACCAAGGATCAGGTCCTGATCATCACTCCTACCGAACGTGACGCGATCCAAATGCACGTCTTAATTAGCGGTGCTCACAGTGCCGTACTTCATGGCGCAACCAAACCAGCGATTCGCGCCAACATCATCACCGATTGGCGTCACGGTAAAATTCAATTACTAGTCGGCACACGTCAATCAACACTACTTCCAGCTAGAAAAATTGGATTGATTATCATCACTCAAAGTTCGAGTGATGACTACAGAGTCACTGACCGCAATCCTCGTTTTGATGTTCGCTTGGCTGCGGAGCTTCAGGCCAATCAACATCAGGCACGATTGTTAAATTTTGATCATTTTCCTCGCGTTGAAAATCAAAATAATAAAATCATTTGTACGCCATTAATTTCATCGGATCAAATCGACACTATTGATCTAAATGATAAGCAAGAATGGTCAGGCCAGCCGATGGTCTCCGCATCCCTTGTTCAAGCCATCCAGGAGGCTTTACAAAGTGGCCAAAAAGTGCTATGTTCGTACAACCGTAAAGGCGTCGCTAAACGACTCCAATGCGCTAATTGCGGTCATTTACCGAAGTGTGGCACCTGTGGCGCTCTGCCAACGATTCGCCTGACAGATCTGATTTGTCCAATCTGTGCCACAGAAATGTGGCCGCCTAAAACTTGTCCGGCCTGCGGTTCTGCGAAGCTCAAAAATCAAGGCTTAGGAAATGAAAAAATAGCTGACGGAATACACCAGTTGTTTCCAGATAACACCGTCGCTATTTTAGAAAAAGGCCAAGCAATACCAGACAGTCAGATCTTAGTCGCCACCGAATATTATTTCGCTGGCGTTCATCAACCATTTTCCAAGAAACAATACGGATTAGTTGCTGAGCTTTGTTTCGACCATCATATCAGCGGTAACTTCCGCGCTCGCGAACAAGCTGGAAGAAAGTTATTCCGACTGATCCATTTAGCTCGGCAGCAACGTGCCAAGTGCCTAGTTCAAACCTGGTCACCAACAGAAGTAAAATTAATGCTTGATCCGACCGTTTTCCTCCACGATGAACTTGAACTTAGAAAACGCTACCACCTACCGCCAGTTTACGATGAGATCTACGGAAGTATTTCCGAAAAATCACAACGCGCTATAATACTTGAAAAGTTACATCAATTATCAGATTCAGAAATCATCCAAACCGATATCGATTCCTATGCTTCACCACGTGATCACACTTCCTAACGATCATTTACGCGTTAAATCACGCGTGCTTTCGGATGCTGAAATCGCTTCAAGCGAAATTCAACAATTGATTTTGGAAATGAAGCAGACCATGAAACAAGAAAACGGTGTCGGTTTAGCTGCTCCACAAATCGATAAACAAATTCGTTTAATTATTGCTCAAACCGAAAACGGCAACGAAGCTTTTATTAATCCAAAAATTGTCGGAACTTCGATTCGAATGCTGGATAGCGAAGAAGGTTGTCTATCAATCCCTGGTGTTTGGGGCGTTGTTAAGCGTCATCGTAGCGTCAAAGTAGTGGCTAAAAATGATAAAGGTGAAAATGTTGAAATCGAAGCCAGAGGATTACTGTCGATTATTTTTCAACATGAGATCGATCATCTTGATGGAATTTTGTTTATAGATCGAGCACACACTCTTAAAGAACCATCTACTATTCAAGGTAACGTTGTTTAGACATGAAAATTGTTTTTTTCGGCACGCCAGAGTTCTCCGCAGAATTTTTGTCAGTTCTAATCGCTGACCATGAATTTTCTATTGTTGCAGTTGTTTGTCAGCCAGATGCACTCGTTGGTCGAAAAAAAATCATGACTTCACCGGCAACAAAAATACTAGCTGATCAACACAAAATTCCTGTTTTACAACCAGAAAAACTAAAAAATCCAGAAGTAATCGATCAGCTTGCTTCATTTCATGCCGATCTATTTGTTGTCGTCGCCTATGGACGGATTATCCCAGAAAGCATTTTGAAACTGGCTCGACTCGGCACTATCAATGTGCACCCTTCTCTCTTACCAAAATATCGTGGCCCATCACCAATTCAGTCAGCGATCGTCAACGGTGAAACAGAAACTGGTATCTCCATCATGTTGCTTGATGCGCTCATGGATCACGGTCCAATTTTGGCGCAAACAAAAATAAATATCTCTTCCGGCGAAACACCAGAATCACTTAGAATCAAAGCTGTTGAAATTGGTGCTCCATTATTAATCGATAGCCTTATAAAATTCTCTTCATATCAGATCGTTCCAAAACCACAAGATGATACACAGACTACCATTTGTAAATTATTGACTCGCGAAGATGGCCGTGTTGATTGGTCAAAAACTGCACAGCAAATCGATGCTCAAATTCGCGGGCTAACTCCTTGGCCTGGAACCTGGACAACCTGGAATAACACCCAAGTTAAAATCATTAAGGCAAAAATCAACGAAGAACCATTACCAATTGGAGAATGTACAATCATTGACGGCCGGTTATTCGTCGGTACTGGAAGCACTGCACTAGAAATCCTCGAATTACAACTCGAAGGATCCAATGCAGTTTTAACTAAAGAATTTCTAAACGGTCACGCCGATATCAACAAATCAACTCTTGAATAGAATCTGATTTTTCTGATAAAATAGATTTAGGGAGGACTGATAAACAAAGAAGTATGCTTACCAAGAAAGATCTAGAGTTAATACGCGGTGTAGTTAAAGAAGTCGTGAAAGACGAAGTTTACGTAACAAGTAAACAGTTATTTGAGCAATACAGACCAATTTTTCGCCAAGATACTTATGAAGTTGTTGGTCAGGTGATGGATGATATTATCTTGCCAAAATTCGATGAAATAGATGTTCGATTAGATCAACACGAACTTAGATTTACAAAAATTGAATCAGGAATGGTCACCAAAGATTACCTCGACGACAAATTTGCTGATTTCAAAGCTGAGTTATCTGATACAGGAGGCAAAGCCGAACAACACGTCAAAAGATTAGCTGTTACTCTACAAAAAAACGGAGTCATTACCACTACACAATTTAGACAAGTTTTTGAAACATAAAAAATGCCCCGCTGACTCCTGCGAGTTAGCGGGGTTTTAGTTTAAACATTTTCCGGTGGCAGTTGCGACATCGTCGCCGACATCTCCTGGACAGGCAGATGAATATTTTGTGGTAAAGATAGCTTAACCCAGGTTTTCTTCCAAATTTCGAAATCTAAGAATGGTAGGACAAACGACATGGATCCGATACCAATCGGGTGGTTCAAGTAGGGACTAAAAATATGAGTGACGAATAGAACAATCAACCCAGCTCCAAGCCCAAGGGGCAACCACGCATATTCTTGAGAAATAATTGAACGTATTACTGCTCGTCCAATGCAAACCACATAAATTAAATAAGCTAGCAAACCGAGTAAACCCATCTTTAACCACAAATCCTGATAGCCCCACTCAAAACGGAAAGTCGTATATTGACCATTACTTGTTTCGGCAATGATTCGTGGATCAACCGATTGATAAGTCACCTCAGTGCCAAAGCCCGATCCCCAAACCGGTGACTTAGAAATTTCCGCCATCAAAGGATCCAGCAATTGCCAACGGCTAGCCACACCAGCCGAACGACCAACTGAACTTGAGGTTTTGTAAAAAGTCGCCTCAGTCAAATCTGGTCTTGGTGGCAATGGGAAAATAATTGTCCCAATAGCTAACAAAATAGCACCGAAAGCTAACATCACACTAAGAATCGTTCGCCAAATAATCAGCTTATATTCACGGCGATAAATAACCACCGCCACTAATCCGATCATCACCGCTCCACCTATAAATCCCAGGGCGAAACTTCGAGACATCGAAAGTAATCCAGTCGCACCAACAGCAATAAAGGCCAACATCACCGACCATGGCAACCGCTCCTTGCGCCACAACGTTAACATCATCGCTAGTAGTATCACGCAGGCGATCACGACAAACAACTGAGACGGCATGAAAACGCGATAAAAATAGCTTGGTTCATAAACCTGCAAGGTGACTTCGGCTAATCGTGAGTCACGAACAAACTTATAAACAGGATCCAATAATTTTCCAGGGAAATGATTAAAAATAAAAGATAGCGATAACGTCATCACACTAATCCAGGCAACTGAACCAGCGAAAACTTGTAATAACTGCCTCTTAACTACGGAATTCCAAGTGATTGAAATTATCGGTAAAAGATAGCCGATGGTCAAATACCCATTCACATCATCAAAAACTTTGGCAAATTCATTGTGACTCAAACCTATCACCACCCCGATAAAAATTGCTAAAGATAAGATTAGCCACGGCAAATCACGTGACCAAATAAACCTAGGCGCAAAACGACGAGCTAGTAACCCAATTCCCCACCCGAACATCACCCCAATAAAAATCGCTGATCGCAACGATAACGGAAAACCCCAAGCCGAAGCTTCGAGTAAGTGGCCGTGACCACCAACCATTATTTCAGTGAAAGCTATAAAAATAGCTACTGGTAGTTTTCGCCAAGCTGAAAAACCACAGACGATCGCCACCAAAATCAAAAATGGTAGTTCGACAATCGAACCTCGAATAAAAATCGCCAAAAAATGCGTGACTGCAATCACCCCAAACGTGATCCAAAAAGTTCGATCAATAAATTGTTTAATAAACATAATTTATTTTGGTTTGATAACTGAGGCCAACCAACCAAGGATGATAAAAATTGGCGTCAACGCCCAAAAAATTCCAGCGATTAAATAGCCCTCATGTTTAAGGAGATATTTACGCAAACTTGTTCGAATCCATTTTTGTTTTTTTAAAGTCGATATCTGGTTAAAAGCATGCCCCTTATGATGCATAATCTCAACATCACCATAATGCCTAATCTTCCAGCCGGCATTATGAACCATCCGACAATAATCAACTTCTTCAAACCAAACGAAATAGCGCTCATCAAACCAACCAATCTTTTCAATCACTTCTCTCCGAATCCACATGAACGCACCCATGATTGATTCCACATCTTGAGTTTGCAAAGCGTCAGCTTCTCGCATCATGTAATGATTTATAGCTTGAAGATTTTTGAAAATATGTGGTGCTTTCAGCATGATCAACAATTGATCGATTACTCCAGGAAAACGACGAATACTTTCCTGGAGCTGACCGTCGGGGTAACGAATCACACAGCTCGCCACGCCGACCTCATGATCGCGGTCAAGACTAGCAACCATTTTTGAATAAACTTGAGGGCCACACGTCGTATCAGGATTTAACAATAAAATATAACGCCCATTACTTCTTTTCATCCCCTGATTAACGGCGGCGGCGAAACCTCGATTGGAAGCATTTCGAATATACGTAGTCGAAGGATAAGAACTGAGTAGACCTCGTGTCGCTTCGCTAGCAGCGTTATCAACTACGATCAATTCCCAACTAACGTCAGTTTGATTAACAACTGAGTCAAAGCAGGCCTTGAGAATATCAAGACCCTCTTTGTAAGTAACGACAACGACGGAGACATCTTTCATAATTGATGTTTTTGCTTGATAATTTCTCGAGCTACCTCGTACTTAATAATTGCCCGCGGTTTCCAAGGCAAATCCTTCCAAGGCAGACGATAAATAAACGATGGCAACCACGATGAACCGATACGCGAAGCACCACTCACAGCAACACTAAATAATTCTTCAGGAACCAATAGGCCGGTCTTGCCGGCTTCCAGCATTGTTAACCATACATCCCAATCCTGAAGGCGTTTAATCGCTTCATCGAATCCCGGAAAATCTACTCTTCGGATTAAACTACTAGTGTGAATAAAATTTCTCTCTTTTAAGCGATCAGGTGAAAATTCAATACCACCAAACAGCTTCCAACCAAAACGAAAAGCGCTATAAGCATAGCTAGCGTCTGGATTATCGTTAAGCGCTAAAACCATTTTCCTAATCATTTCTGGTTTCATGCGAACATCTGCATCACAAAATATTATAAACTCTCCATTTGCTTCACGCAAACCACGATTTCTGGCCGGATTGGAACCACGGTTTTCTTGATTGATAATTTTTATTTGATTTTTATAAGCTTCGAGAACTTGAAGCGTATTATCCGTTGATCCATCATTCACGACGATAATTTCAATATTTGGATAAGTCTGCCCAAAAATTGAATCAATACAAGTTGATAATGTTTCTGCATGCTGAAAAGTTGGAATTACTACCGAAACCAGCGCTTCACTAAATGGTCGATCGGCCACTGAGTGAAGCTGACAATCCGAACAATCTTCGCAGTCGTCATCGTTGTTATTAATTAATGGTCGGAGCCTTTCAAATTGCTCGTTTCGCGTAAAATAATTCGTTACGCGCTCACGGCCAGCCTGCCCCAATCTAATTCGCAAGTCTCGATCTTCAACAAGTTTCTTAATAGCTCCTGTAATTCCTAAAACCGAATCATCAATCAATAAACCAGTTTGCCCATCAAGTACCGCTTCATCAACTCCTGGTTGATCAGTAGCAATCACCGGCAGACCAAATAATCCAGCTTCAATGTAAACAATACCAAAGCCTTCTCGATCAGATTCAGATTTCACTGAAGGCATAACAAAAATATCAGATTGACGATAAATATCAGCCAACTGACCATCACTAACGTCAGTTTCAATTTTTACTCTTTCAGATAATCCAAAATTGCTGATCATCCCTTTTATATTTTTCAGCTCTGGCCCATCGCCAACAATCAAATAATTAATATGTGGAAGATCCTTAATCGCTTCCAGAACCTTTAAATGCCCCTTACGAGCGACTAAGCGACCGACAGTTAATAATGTTAGCTTTAATTCATCCTTTGATCGCATCTCCCCTCCCGACCTCCCCATAACTAGGGAGGAGTTCGACGCCGTGACCAGATCATCAGTGACACAAGGATAAACAACTAAAGGCTCAATGCCATCGGTAAAATCCGAAACTTCATCAGCTAAAGCTCTGGAGTTAGTAATAACGTTTTGTGCCGCTCTTAAAATCATCTTTGATACAAATCTGCGTAGCGCTGACCGCCGTGCCTGATCAAAATCCAATCCATGTAAGAAAACACTATACGGAACACCGTAAAAGAAATAAATCAACATTGCAACAGTGCCTAGCGGGAAAATATGATGTACCCATACCTGTTCATAATTCAAACTACGAACTCGCAACATCTTCCAAGCCTGACGCCAAGAAATATTTTTAGACAATTCCAATAACTCAACGTCGCTTGGAAACGTCTTTTCGATTGAGCAAATGTATCTCGAAACTCCTCCAGTTCCCAGATCAACCGTTGGCAACAATATTTTCTTCTTCATAAATCTTTTTAGGACGGAGTAACCTGATAAAACCTCGTGCATGTTCCATGGTAATAGCTCGTAAAGAAAAAGCTACTGCAACATAGATCACGGCACCAAACAATGTCGCTAAAGCAAAATGCACATAAGGCTTAATCAATAAGACACTGCCGGCCATAATTATTGCCGATAAAATCAACGGACCAATTACATATAACAACTCACGAATACCCAAACCAATCGCTCGATGCACTGCCACCCAACCGGCGCCGAACATAAAAGCAAAACAAATCAAAGCGCTCATACAAGCACCAATCACTCCAAAGTGCGGAAGTAAGATCAAATTGGCAATAATATTGATAATCATCGTGACACCCATAATTGCCGTTTTAGTCATCTGACGGCTTGTAGCATTAAGCAATGAACCTAATGGATAATCTAAAAATATAAATAACAAGACAAAGACTAGAACTTGAAGCGGCAAGACGGAGCCGCTGTATTCACTGCCATAAAAAGCTCCAATGATTTCCGGCGCTAAAGACCAGAGTCCAAAAACTATCGGGGCACCAAGCAACGTTAAATACCAAAGCGATTTCATTAAGATCTTCTTAAGCTCAACAGGCTCTGAGCTGTGAGCGCTCATCGATGGGTAAAGAGCAGCGACAAACGCCAACGGCAAAAATTGAAAAGCGTAAGTCAGTTTGTAAGCCACGGCGTAAGTACCGATTGCCGCTTGATCATAAAAAATAGATAGCAGGATACTGTCCACGTATGAATATACTTTTACAAACATCGCTGCCAAGAAAAAAGCTGACGCCATCTTTATTGGCTTCCAGCCCATTCTCCAACTTGGTCGCATTGCTTCCCAGCCTAAACGTTTTACTAATTGATAACCACTGAAGAAAAAATTCCAGCTACTACCAGCGACTAACGCCAAGATCAACATTGAAAGCGTAGCGTGACCGCTCCAAATTAAAGCAACTCCAACCAAGGAAGTAATCAATTGGCCAACGAAAATTCCTAATGATTCATAATTCAGAGACTGCAAACCTCGAAGAATTCCATAAAAAGATAAAGATAGTGTATCAGCCAACATAATGCCGATCGCAATACGTATCAATACAATAATTTGTTCGTCGTATCCTAACCAAACGGGTACAAACCAAGCCAACAACACTGTAGCTGGCATGGTCAGTAATTTAATACCAATTACCGTTTGACACCATTTAGCAGCGTCTTCTGGTCGCTTAGCAACGTCACGGATCACCACAGAAGTCACACCAAGATCATCCAAGACAGCAATCATCGTCACAATAGCTAACGACAAAAAGTAGGCGCCTGTATCTTCGATTCCAGCGAATCGAGCGATAATCGTAAAATAAACAAAAGCGATCACCTTCTGACCAATGGTGGCCAATGTTAAATAAATGGCATTTCTAGCAAGTTTTTCAGTAGCAGACATGGCCAAATAATACCTGACAATTTGATAATAATCAAAGCAAAAACGAGATCTTTCGACCCCGTCTTAATATCTGTAAAATCTGTTTTCGAATCAATATCAATCTGCGTTCTAACGCTTGCGCCACTGTGGTGAGCGACGAGCACCATGCTTTCCGAACTTAGTGCGCTCCTTTGAACGAGCATCACGAGTAAGTAAACCGTGGGCACGCATCACAACTCTTGCAGCCTCGTCAACAGCGACTAAGGCACGAGCCACACCCAATTTAACAGCATCGCTCTGACCAATCTTACCACCACCAGTTGCCTGTACAGTGATATCAACCGAATCAACCTTACCGGCTTCAACTAAAGGCAACATGGCAGTACGACGTGTGCGATCAGAGTTGAAGTATTCCTTCATGTCCTGTTCGTTAACCGTAAACTTACCAGTTCCACCAACGTAAAGACGTACTTGAGCGATTGCTCGCTTGCGACGTCCGATTGTTTGTACGTATTTCTCAGTCATATTAGGAAATCTTCAAGCGCTTCAAGCGTTCTTCACGCTGTTTATTTTTAGGCAACATGCGAGATACAGCAGCGATTAAAACATCAGCTGGCTTCTCTTCGAACATGACACGCATGGTCTTTGATCGAATACCGCCTGGATAATTAGTATGATGGTAATACATCTTATCTTCGTATTTATTACCAGTCACCTTAATTTTAGAGGCGTTGATAACCTCAATCTCGTCACCGCGATCGATGTGAGCTTCATATGATGGCTTATGCTTGCCCATCAAATGCTTAGCGATATCGGAAGCCAGACGACCAAGGATTTTACCCTCAGCGTCGACCTGATAAATATCGCGTTTGATAACTGGAGTCGTAGACATATTAAACAAGTTCAAATTGCACCATTTCAGCAGCGTCGCCCTGACGGGTTCCGAGCTTCGTGATACGAGTATAACCGCCGAGACGGTCCTTATAGCGAGGTCCGAGCACGTCGATCAATTTCTCTACCGGTTGATGGGTAGTGAAGAAAGCGATCAAAGCACGTCGTGACGCTAAATCGCCACGCTTGGCCTTAGTGATCAAGCGTTCCAGAATTGGTCGCACAGCCTTAGCTTTCGCCAAAGTTGTTTCCACCTTTTCGTAAACAACCACCGAAGTGGCAACATCACGAAACATGGCGTTACGAGCCGCCGCTGGTCGACTGAAAATTTTTGTTTTATCTCGGTGACGCATATCAGTGTTTTCCGTCGAGCTCAGCTCGACTATTCATTATTCTTCTGACTTGTCTTCGCTTAACGATCCGTGAGCCAACTGACCGCTGATCCAATTGTAATGATCGAGCAAGATCTTGACTGATTGATCAACTGCTTCTTCTGCAGTAATTGATCCGTCGGTCATGATTGTCATGATGACTTTGTCGTAGTTGGTGATTTCTCCAACGCGAGTGTTCTCAATGTTGAGACCAACACTCATCACTGGGCTAAAGAGCGAATCAATTGCCATCAAACCAAGCTCACCAACGTGCTCACGCTCTTCAGTTACAGAGTAACCTCGACCGCGGCTAACGGTAATTTCGGCATTGAACTTAGCATCTTTGGAAGTCGCTGTACAAAGAACCAAATCCTTATTAACCATTTCCACATCAGAGTTTGGAGCAATGTCACCGACGGTTACCACTCCCTCACCCTTCCAATCAAGCTTCAATACAATCGGCTCGGAACTATGAATTTTGATGCGCATCTTTTTGAAGTTGAGCAGAATCTCGAGCACGTCCTCTTTGATTCCGGTGACAGTTGAAAACTCATGAGTCACGCCGTTA
>CAYPRR010000013.1:0-11188 GCA_964413245.1 uncultured Gammaproteobacteria bacterium | reverse complement strand
GCCTACTCGGTGTAAACGAGTCGCTCTAACCAACTGAGCTAAGCGTCCCTTATTTGTTGGCCGAAGATAACACAAAAAATATCCTTTGACAATGCCCCAATAATCAACTATAGTCAGCTCGCAAATTAAGCGCGGGTGGCGAAATGGCAGACGCACTACCTTGAGGTGGTAGCGCCCGCAAGGGCATGGAGGTTCGAGTCCTCTCCCGCGCACCAAAAAATCCTGATTAATTATCAGGATTTTTTGTTAGAATTTTCTATTTTTACTGGTTACGATGCGGAGCGCCTTGGGAATCACCTTGATCTGCAACTCTGGACTTTCAAATACTTCACCATCGGCCACCAAATTAATCAGACGATCACTTTTGATTACTATCTTCTCGATAGGAATCAGCGAAACATTCATCACCGCTTTACCAAACCAACTTCGTTCTGGCACACGAATTACAATTTCTAATTTGCCGTCTGTCGGCTTAGCTGCTCGAACATCGTCATCACCCTGTGATAAATTTCTAATTTCAACGGTAGCTTTTCGTAATGGCGAAATTTTATACTCCCCGTCACAAGTTATTTCGATACCTTGGCCTTTTTCAATCATTAAGGAATGCATGAACCGGCGCCCATTCACCAAACCCATATCCATCTCTTCGATGATTCTGGCCGAGAGCGTATCGCAAGCAGCAACGCCAATTGGTACACCGAGCAATTCAGCGATTTGATTATTTTCTTTGCCCAGCGGAATGATCGCTAGAGCGACTGGCTTTTCTGCGGCCGCATCAATCACCCGTCGCAGAGTCACATCATTGCCTACCGCCACAATCGTCTTAGCGCCCTTGCGAATTTCATCGCGAATCAATTCTGTTGGGTCGCGAAAGAGTGCTAATCGAGCAATCTTTCCAGCAATACCTAAGTCAGTCAGCCGAGTCTCGATAGCCGAGAGTTCCCGCTCCCATTTGGGATCCTGAACGAATTCGTCGTAGACGTAGTAGTACATGATGTTGAAAATGTTGAAGTTGTTGAAAATGTTGAAAATGTAATAACAATTTCAACAAGGCGATAGCCGATTCAACATCTTCAACAATTACTATTTTTTATCAACTTTCGCCACCACTGCTACTTCGCGACCATCCATCGTAATTTTTCCGTTGATGCTGGCGCCGGCCATTATCGAAAGTACCGCCGCCGTGACATCACCGATAATCTTAGCCGTTTCCAAAACTTCTAATCGGCCAGCAACCAACATATTGCCACGGATCTCTCCACCAACGATGGCATTTTTTGCCACCACATCAGCCTTAATCTTGGCAGCGCTACCCACCCGTAAATCACCAGCTGTCTGAATATTACCGTTGACCTCCCCCTCAATCAACACGTCACCCTGACTAACAAAATCACCCTCCATTCGCACACCGTGAGCAATGACGGTTTCCTCAGTGTTGGCTTTAGACATATCATTGTTAATATTGAACATAAACACATGTTAACACACAATTCACAGGGCGTGATAAATCGCGCCCCTACATTTCTTTTACTGGTTCGATGCCGGCCAATTGCAAGGCGCTGACGATGGCGGTCTCAACGGCATCCAGCAAAGCTAGTCGCGCCGATGTACCGACCTTATCGGCTTCATCGATGATCGTCACCCGACCGTAATATTCGGCGAAAAGTTGAGCCGTCTCAAAAGCCCAAAGCAAAGCCGCTGAAATCTGGAAAGTTGCTCCCAATTTCTCGACGATTAATGGCCACTCAGCGACTGCCTTAATCAGCGCCAGCTCTTCCGGTTGCTTCAGTAAATCAGCTTGAATCTTGGCTTTGATTTTTGTTTTGTTTTTCAAACTTTCAATACGGGCCACGGCATACAAAACATACGGTCCAGTAAAACCATCAAATGACATTGCCTCTTTCAAATCGAAAGTAATAATCGACTGTGGATCCTGACGCAACATCATGAATTTAATTGATCCGAGCGCTAGCTGACGTGCTGTCTCCGCAATCTTTTTCTCCGTCCAATCAGTGTGACGTGCAGATGTTTCTTTTGTAAAAGACTCGATCATCGTGTTGCGTAGCGATTCATAAGTCACGATGTTGCCCTGTCGCGAAGACATAGCACCATCTGGCAACGTGACCATATCGTAAGCCAAATGTGTGAGCTGTTTGGTAAAGCCCATCATACGCAAAATCGCGAATAATTGCTGGAAGTAAAGCGACTGACGAACATCAACGACAATGATCTGACGATCTGGGTGATAATCTTTTTCTTTAAGCAAGGCTAATGGAATATCTTTTGTTGCGTACAAAGCGCTACCATCGGACTTCAAAATCAAAGCCACGCCCAAACCTTCTTTTTCTAAGTCGACAATCACCGCTCCCTCGCTCTTCTTAGCGATACCATCAGTCAACAACTTATTAACGATTTTCTTGCCGTCAGACTCAACATCACTCTCAAAATAATAAACGTCAGGAGTAACTAACAACTCAGCAAAGGCCTTCTTAAAAGCATCAATACTCCATTGTCGAGTCTCCAGCCACTGCGAATACCATGGTTCTCCATGAGCTTCCAAAGCACGCTGGACTTCGTCGATCTCTTCTTTAGTCTTAGCATTATCGGCTACGAACTTTGTTGCCTGAGTATAAATCTCGCCCAGTTTCTTTTCGCGATCAGCGATTGGAATCACCGAACTATCATGAAACTTTTTCAAGCCCCACAATGCCTTAGCCACGTGAGCGCCAATATCACCGATGTAAGAAGCGGCCGTGGTTTTATAGCCATTTTTAGCCATGATATTAACCACCGTTTGGCCGTATAACGCATTACGAACATGACCAACGTGAAATTCTTTATGCGTATTTGGCTGAGCATATTCCACCATCACGCTTTTACCAGCGCCAAGCTTGGTTTGGCCGTAATTCAATTTTAGTCGTTTAACTTCCTTCAAAACTTTATCGCCAAAAACTACTTCGTTAAAAGTGAAGTTAACATATGGACCAACACCGATCACCTTTTGGAACAACTTACCTGGTTCAATTTTAGCCGCTAATTCTGTTGCCAGTTCAGCCGGATTTCTTTTCTGTCCTTTAGCCAATTCAAAACAGCCAAAAGCCACGTCACCAAACTTTGTGTTCGGCGGCGTCGAGAGCGACGAAAAACTGACCGGAAATTTCTTACCAATTGATTTCTTGAGCGCTGTGACTATTTCTTTTAAAGCCTCTTGTTTGGCATACATAATATTTTAGAACCGTGCTAAATGTTCATCTACGTTGTCACGGATCCTGTCAGTCATCGTCGCCGTACCAGTAAGTACGTCTCCTTGCCTGCCATCCGTTCCTAGTAGCTGAAGCATTTATCACTAGTTCTCACTATAATACTAATTTAACAAAGAATCTTTTTCCCTTCTGAACCAACACACCATCTTTTGAACCAACAACTTTTAAATTGATATCGGTCACCACTTCACCATCAACCTTCACGCCGCCCTGCTCAATCTGCCGACGCGCTTCACCACGAGAAGCTACTAACCCAGATTCCACCAAAACATCAATAATTCCCATTTTTCCTTTGCCGGTGCTTAGCACCGGCAAATCAGTTGGAACTTGGTGATCGCGGAATTGAGCGTCAAAACCTTTGGCCGCCGCTTCGGCAGCTTTGGCCGAGTGGAACATGGTCACGATCGCCATCGCCAAGCGAACTTTCAACTCTCGAGGGTTAATCCCCTGTTCCAAAGCAATCTTCATGCCAGCGATTTCTTCTGAAGGAATAGCCGTGATTAACTCAAAATATTTGATAATCAATGAATCCGGAATGGTCATGATCTTTCCGTACATCTCGCTGGGTTCATCTTGCAAGGCAATAGCATTGCCAAAACTCTTCGACATCTTGCGTTCACCATCAGTGCCTTCTATAAGCGCAACAGTCAAAATATCTTGCTCCATCTGCCCAAACTTTCCTTGGTACCGGCGGCCCATATGTAGATTAAGAAGCTGATCAACACCTCCAATTTCCACATCAGCCTTAACCATAACAGAATCGTAACCCTGCATCACCGGATAAGTGAGTTCGATGGCTTTAAGCGGATGATCTGGATCGTTAACACGTGCCCGAAAATCTTCTCTCTGCATAATCTGTTGCACAGAAACCAATGAACACAAACCAAGAAACTCAGTTGCATTCATTTTTCCAAACCATTCTGAATTGTGGCGAACTTCAACTCGATCAATATCCAAAATCTTACTTGCTTGTTTCACGTAAGATTTTTTATTAACCTTGATCTCTTTATCGGTCAGCATTTTACGAGCCTCACTTCTGCCAGTCGGGTCGCCGATCTTGGCCGTCGCATCCCCGATGATCAGCACGGCCTGGTGCCCCAAATCTTGAAACTGACGGAGTTTTCGGAGTGGAACAGTATGTCCAAGATGCAAGTGTGGCGAGGTTGGGTCGATACCAAACTTAATTCTTAAACATTCGCCAGCCATCATCCGTTTCTTTAAATGATCTCGGACGATCAAATCAACGACTCCCCGGCTGAGCACTTCGTCAATCAATTTTTCGTCAGTAATTACTTTAGTTTTTTTCACATGAAAGATTTTAATTGCGATTCAATGGCCGTGATTCGATCGTTTGTTTCCGATAACTTTTGACGCTCCAAATCAACCACCGCCGCTGGTGCTCGAGCCACAAAATCAGCGTTAGCCAGCTTACCGGTTAATGATGCGCTATAACGTTGCTTATCGGCAAGTTCTTCTGATAATCGAGCACGTTCCTGTTCAACATCAACTTTCAGATAAACAGTGACTAGCTTAGTGGCAACACCGCCTTCGGCCGCCTCTCCAAACGAAAGATTTTCAACTCGAGCTAACACTTTAATAACTTCCGAACAACTTTCGAGCTCAGGTGAACTCATAATTGTTGCATCGACTAAAGCCTTTGGTTCAATTTTGTGTTCAGCTCGAAGATTGCGAATATCAACGACCGCTTCCTGCAAAGTCGCAAAAGCCTCGCCGTCCTTTTTCGCTAACTTAAACTCTGCCACTGGCCACTTAGCGACCATCAACATTCCGCTATTGAATTGCTTGTAGATTTCTTCAGTTACGAATGGCATAAACGGATGCCACAAAATCAACAATCGCTCCAACACATAGAGCAAAATTTTGCTCTTTCCTTTTTCAACCTTAGCAATCTCTAAATACCAATCAGCAAATTCATTCCAAGTAAAATCACGAAGTACTTCACCGTAAAGTGAGTATTCATGTTTCGTCGCATGCTTTGTGCAAGCCGTGATCACTTCGCTAAGTCTCCCCAGAATCCATTTATCCGCCAGCGTCACAGCTTCAACACTTTCAACAGCTTCAACATTTTCAACACTCATAAAAACAAAGCGTGAAATATTCCAAAGCTTGTTTGTAAAATTTCGGAAACCAGCAACTTTCTCTGGTGAGAGTTTGCTGTCGTTACCAGGCGTCGCACCCAAAATCAATGAAAGTCGCGTGGCATCAGCACCAAACTCGGCGATCATATCGAGTGGGTTAATGATATTGTCTAGCGACTTGCTCATCTTTCTGCCCTGCTCATCACGAACTAAACCGTGAAGATACACCGTCTGGAAAGGCGCCACACCAAGCAACGCTGTGGACATCAAAATCATGCGGGCTACCCAGAAGAAAATAATATCGTAACCAGTTTCGAGTACCGTTGTTGGGTGATACATCTTAAAATCCGGTGATTCCACATCTGGCCAACCGAGCGTGGAAAAAGTCCACAAACCAGAACTAAACCAGGTATCGAGCGTGTCTGGATCCTGCACCAAAGATGGTTTATGGCAATCTGGACACTCATCTATATCTCCATCGATGACACACGGCGCCACTCCCGTTGGAATCGTTCTTCCGTTTTCAATTTGAATTCTTACATGATCTGGATCCACTACATGTGCACCATCCTCAGTAAAATGCTTTGTAAAACCTTGGCCATTATCAAGCTGACCAGTGTCTGAATTATAAAATGATTCGCTAAATTCTTGCTGATTACAATTCACGCAATACCAAACTGGAATACGATGACCGAACCAAATCTGACGACTGATGCACCAGTCGCGTAAATTATCGATCCAATGAAAATAAGTTTTATTAAAGCGTTCTGGAATAATTTCAACATTGCCAGTTTTAACCGCAGCGACCATTAATTCCTTGAGCGTCGCTTCACCAGTTGGTGATTTAAACTTTTTATTAACGTCAATAAACCACTGCAACTTCGGCAATGGCTCAACGATTCCACCGGTACGTTCAGCCGTTGAAATATTTTGATCAGATTCCGTCTCGCTCTCTAATAAATCTTGTTCTCGCAACCAAGCGACAACAGTTTCTCGAGCCTCGAGAGTTGTCTTTCCCGCTACCAAACCACCAGCCACTGGCAACATTCTGGCATCTTCACCGATCACGGCGATCATCGGTAAATCGTGACGCTTAGCGATTTCAGCATCAATCGAGCTGTGTGCCGGCGTAACACCTAAAGCACCAGTTCCAAAATCAACTTCAACACTTTCATCACCAACAATCTTCAAATGCAACTTGCTCCCAGCAAAATCAACATCAAATTCCTGACCAATATATTTCTTATAACGATCATCGGTTGGATTAACCGCTACGGCCGTATCACCAACTTTCGTTTCCGGTCGAGTTGTTGAAATAGAGATCGGAAAATCTTTACTATAACGGAAAGTATAAAGTTTAGCTTTAACTTCTTTATAAACGATTTCATCATCAGCAATGGTAGTCTGTCCGATTGGATCCCAATTGACTACTCTAAAGCCACGATAAATTAAACCTAAATCATACAACTTCTTAAAGGCCGTACGAACAGCAAAACTACGCTGGTCATCCAACGTATAAGCTTCACGCGACCAATCAAGCGAAGCGCCCATTTTCTTGCACTGGTTCACGATCGTGTCATGACTATCTTGTGCAAATTTTTCAACACGGTGTAAAAATTCTTCACGACCTAAATCATGACGGGTCTTACCTTCTTCTTTCTGGATAATCTTTTCAACTTTAGATTGGGTGGCGATGGCCGCGTGATCAGTTCCTGGAATCCACAAAGCACGTTTTCCTTGCAATCGAGCCAGGCGCACCATCGCATCTTCCAATGCCAACATCACGGCGTGACCCATGTGCAAAGTACCAGTGACGTTTGGTGGCGGTAAAACCATCGAGAAAATTTCTTTTCGATTTTCTAAGTCTGGCAAGTTCTCGGGTGTAAAATAACCGCTAGCCAACCAATCAGCATAAATCTGATCTTCATGATCCTTGGCTTCATAGGCTTTGGGCATTGGGAATTCTTGAGGCATAGATGTGCTTAGTGTAATTTAGAACCGTGCTAAACGTCCAGCTGTTACGCATTAGGCGCCAGTGATCAGACGCCAGCCATAAAGTTATGTTTCGAGAAAAGTCGTATCCGGGCCGACTTTTCGAAAAATATAACTTTATGGCCAGTCTGTCGCTCGCCTTACAGCTGGAGCATTTATCACTAGTTCTCGATTCCAGATCCCTTGACTCAAAACCGGTCTCGGGTTAAATTGATCCCTCCCCATGCCATGTCACCAATATTTTTTTACATGGCCTTAGCATTGCACGAACAATTTTTACAAACTCTAGAACGTGCCAAACGGCCGATTATTGTGTTGCCGTTATGTGCCACGCCCGATGATTTCGCGAGCGCTTATGGAATTGGCGCTTTACTTCATAAATTACAAAAGCCAATTGAAATCGCTACCTCTGGCGGCCGTATTCCAAAATCAATCGAGTTCCTCACCTGTCCAACGGTAGTTCGTGGTGATTTTCCAAATATCCGAAAAATGACGTTATCCGTCAACGCTAAATCCGCGCAGATCGATGAACTGTCCTACGAAACAGTTGGTGATGAATTGCGTATTCACCTAATTCCAAAAACTGGAGCCTGGAAAAATGATGACGTCAAAATCAGCACCACCGAATATCGCTACGATCTGATTATTACCATCGGTGCCGCCGACTTAGAATCGCTGGGCGTGCTGTATACAAATTACACCGACTTTTTCTTCGCCACACCGATCATCAACATTGACCATAATCCGAAAAACGAACATTACGGAGCTATCAATTTAGTTGATGTCAGCGCCGTTTCTTGTTCCGAAGTTTGTCATGAACTCTTTGTCCAATTAGATCCAGGCTTAGTCGATTCTGAAGTTGCTACCTTCTTCTTAACCGGCATGATCCACAAAACCAAGAGTTTCCGTGGTACAACCGTTACACCAAAAACTCTCAAAACTGCCTCCGATATGATCGCTCGTGGCGCCAGACGAGATGAAATCGTGCAGAAACTTTATAAGACTCGGTCGATGGAGACCTTGCGATTATGGGGACGAGCGTTGTCACGACTCAAATCACAAGAGAAAAAAGGCTTGGTCTGGACATTGCTCACGCGAAGTGATTTCGCTGCCGCCGGTAGCGATGAAGCAGCTTTGGAAAATATTATCGACGAATTATTACTCTCTTCACCGAACGCTAAAATTGCCGCCGTTTTTTACGAACACTCACCAGAAGAAGTCCGTGTGATTTTACGAGCCGAACGTCCTTATGATGCTTTAGCTCTTGGCTCACCGTTCAAAGCTTCTGGAACTCGTGAAGAAGCACATCTGGTAATCATCACTGAAGATATTGTCGCTGCCGAACGACAAGTCATCACTCACTTCGAAAAGTCAGTTGAATAAATATGGTAGAATGTAGGCATGGAGGGCTCCATGCTTCACCTCTACACACAGCGAGCTCTTTCCCCAACGGAATGTTTGCTCGACTTTATCCAAAGCGAGCCACGATTAACGTGGACTTCGCTTTTGTTGTCGGACTTTCCAAACGCTGATGTTTCTCTAGCTGGTGGTACGGTTCGTGACGTCTTAGTTGGCCGATTGCCACACGATCTCGATTTGATCGTTCACGGACTCGACGAAAAAAAACTTGAACGCTGGCTTTTGTCGCACGGCGCCGTGAGTGCTGGAGAAAATACCTTCGCTCACTTTCGCTTTGTTCCACACGGTCAAACACTATCCGAGCCAATCGAAATCGCCCTCGCCACTTTAACCATGGGACGGCAGGCTGATGCTGAATTTGCGCCCTGCGATTTCACTATCAACTCGATGTCCTTCCGATTACGAGCACAAACGTTCCGTGATCCAATGTCCGGATTAACTGATTTACACAATAAAATTCTTCGTACTAATGGTGAGGCGATTAACTGTTACTCAACTGATCCACTTCGATCACTACGAACTATCCGTTTGGCTTGCGAACTACAATTCGCTATTGAAGAAAACACTTGGAATGCTTTGTGCCAAATTATTCCAGTACTCAATCGAACCATCGTCGCTGAAAATGGTGATTATATTTACGCTGTGCCTCGTAAATTAATTGGTCGAGAATTCTTGCTTGGACTACTTGCCCACCCAACTCATACTTTGCATCTTTGGAAAGCTTCGGGTGCTTTAGCATTACTCTTTCCTGAACTTGATGATTTAGCCGAGTTGATTGAACGTGATGGTCAAAGCGCCTGGCAAAAAACCATTCGTGGCCTACACCTACTTCACAATCGAGAAATACTCGAAGCTCACGAATTGGCCACGCCACCAGCCAACGCCGTGCTAGCTAGCGTCTTCGCCTTCTGTGATGCTGGTGCAAAAATTGCTCGAACCTATGGCGTAAAATATCAACTCAATCAGCGTCTGGGTGGCAAAAAATCAATCAATGGTAAAACCGTAATCGCACTAATTGAACGCCTAAACTTCTTTATTCAGACCGATCCAGCTTCAATGCGACCATCACAGTTTGAGAAGATGTTCTGTAGCCAAGATGGTCAGGAATTGTTACTAGCAATGCATGTTCATGAGTTAGCTCTTGGCGAACATCGGACAGCTCGCGAACGTTTAGCGGTCGCGATGCGCATGGCTGGTCATCTTTGCCAACGGGCCATTGCTCACGGTGGTAAAATTCCCCGCTTAGCTTCTGGTCGAGATATTCGTGCAACCGGTTTAGCCGATGGACCGCACTATCGAGAAATTCTGAGTAGAGTCCGCGATGCACAACTGAGTGGTGAAATAAATGACAAGTCAGGCGCCGTCGAAGTAATCAGGATGTGCATTCATGATCTCTAAAAACAAAGCGAGCCATCACGGCTCGTTTTTGGTTTATCAAAATTCTGTAATTACCTACGCTCAAGGTTCGAAGCTCGAACACTGAGCGCAGGCCCTCTACAAATGCATAAATGCACTGTAGAGGGACGAGTCAGTCCTCGTCGCTCCAGACGCCCAGACGGCGCAGAAGTTCGGGACCGACGATGGTCGCATAGGTGAAGACGATGAAATCGTCGACCCACGCGGTGGCACCAGCCAGAGCGGCCGGGCCGATGAACGGGATCAGACCGCCGACGAAGGCGACCGTGGCGACAGCGGCAGCCTGGACGGTCTGCCAGCCGAGGAAGACCACGACCAGCCACAGCCAGTGGCGCCGTTTGACCCAGTCGCGCAGGCGACGGACCATGCCACGCTTGGCCTTGGTCCTGACTTCTTGGGTGACGACACGTACAGTAGAAGAACGAGCAGATGCAGTCATTCAGAATCTCCGAGTGGGTGGTTAAAAAATCCGTAAAACCGATTCTTTAATCACCCACCAGGTACTATTGTCCATCGTCAACGGATAGTAAATATAGCATAAAATAAGGGTTTTGTCAACCCCACGAGTTGGACAATTACGCTAAAGTAAGCAAAAAAATCAATTGATTGAAGCCGCATTGTTCGTTGATTGACAACACACAATAAAACCAATACTATATCCGCACGTTTTAGGGCGGTTAGCTCAGTTGGTTAGAGCGTTACATTGACATTGTAAAGGCCAGAGGTTCGAGTCCTCTACCGCCCACCAAAAAAGCCTCGGTTTTCCCGGGGCCTTTTTGTTTGCCAAACCAATAACCGTTAAACTATAATGTAAATTAGAAATATTAAATACAATTTATGAAAATGGGAAAACGCGAAATGTTGCCAGTACCAAGACCGGAAGAAACCATACTAATTAATCCAGGGAGAGATTTATCGACAAAAAATGAAAAAACCAAATTTATAGTTGAAAATGACAAAAAAACCATCTTTTATCATTCAAAAATTTGCTCTGATTGC
>CAYPRR010000012.1:0-11686 GCA_964413245.1 uncultured Gammaproteobacteria bacterium | reverse complement strand
ATTGTACAAAAAAAGATTTCTCAAAAAAAACTTTTTTGGCTTCTCGGTGCTATAACTTTTATTATGTCAGCTTTTTTAGACAACCTCACTACAACGTTGGTCATGATTCAAGTTGGAAGAAAAATCTACAAAGATAAAAATAATTTCTTAATTTACGCAGCAAATACTGTAATAGCCGCTAATGCCGGCGGTGCAGCAAGCCCAATTGGCGATGTTACTACAATTATGTTGTGGTTGGCTAATAAATTTACAGCTGTCCAGGTAATGGCAATCGGCATAATCCCTGCACTTGTAACCTGGGTAATTCCACAATTCTTATTAAGTCGTCAAATCAAAAAACATGAGGAGGCGGAAAACGCTAACCCAGATTTTGATTTAGTTGATGAGAAATTAGTTAAACCATATTGGTCAATAGTGGTAATTAGCATCTTTGCTTTTTGCCTTCCTGTCTTTTTTAACCTGATTAATTTACCTCCATTTTTAGGCTTATTGCTTGGGCTTGGTTTCTTGTGGATATTTATCGATTTGATGGCAAGAAAAGGTGATGAAAATTTTGAGTCTGGACAAGTTATTAAAATAATCCAAAAAACAGATATAACGACTCTAAAGTTTTTTATTGGTATTTTGTTAGCAGTTGGAGCACTTTCGCACATTGGGCTATTAACTGCTTTAAATAGTTTAATTTTTGGCGCTGAAATTGGTGGAGTGCGATTAATACTTGGGACAACAGCGCTAGGCTTCCTATCAGCAGTACTTGATAACGTTCCATTAGTCGCTGCAGCTATTAAAATGTTCCCAGATGGCGTATCACATTCGATTTGGGTTCTGTTAGCGTTGACGGCCGGCACGGGTGGATCGATGTTAATAATCGGTTCTGCAGCCGGAGTTGCCGCTATGGGTCAGGTTAAAGAACTAAATTTCACTTTTTATCTTAAAAGGGCTAGTCTACCGGCGATGCTTGGATTTCTTGGCGGAGTCGCGACATGGACCGTCTTTTATTACTTAGGATTATTTTGATAATCACCAGAAGGCTGGAACCGGGATGAAAAAATATTTTTTTGTCACTCCTGTTCTCGTCTCCTGATATTCACTCAATAGTTTCTTTTGCCCTTTGGAGTTACTGATGAACGATGTGATTGACGGTCTTTCTGTACCTCACGCCGATGAACGCAATGGAGCCCAGGTTTTTGTAGCTCGTTGCATTGACCCGGCGACCAACACGCCCGGAGCGCAAAAGCGCATCAACAATTTCATCGAACCCCACATGCGGGCCGCTGGAATTCGGATCGATGTTGGCAACAAGGATCGTGACCGCTGGTTGCTGGATCGCGTGCAGTCCGCCGGTCTGGTTCGTCAATACGAGCAAGGTGATCCGATCACCACGCCCTGGCTCGAAGAACGCAATCTGAATCTAGCAATCGATGCCCACGGCCCAGAAGTCGTCGTCTTCATGGATCATACCGACTGTGGAGAACGAAATCTTCACTGGTATAAAACCAACGGTCGCTATCCATCACCAGAGGAAGAAACGCTTAACATTCGCGACTCTTTGCGAGGTGCAGAACATCGTTTTCGCCAGTGGGAGGTGCGTCATCGTGGAGTTGATGCACCTCCGGTTCTAGTCATTCTGGCTGTTGGCCTGGTCACACCAGTCAAAGCTGCCTGCAGGCGCCGTCTCAACGGTATCGTAATGCTGTCCGAATATATTGATCTGGCTCAGGAAGCGCACCATATGGGGCCTAAGTCTAGGTTACTTACTTTGACGGCCGTAGCTCGTTAGCCTCGTGGCCAGACCCTAAACCGGTTTGGCCGTTTTTTTAGATTTTATAAATCTTGACTTTAAGAGAGGGAAGGCGTAAATTTTTACCCATTCAATTTTATGTCGATAATCAAATTGCTCAATTATTTATTCTTGAGTCCACGGGTCACGCAACCCGTTGCTCATTTTACGGCTAATGACCAAAACTCCGTCGAAGTAGTTGGCACAGAACTGAAAAAAATTATCAAAAATCTTTACGGCGGACGCTCATTACGCATTCGTGCCGTCGATGGCGGATCGACCAACGCCGAAGAAAACGAGCTTACCGCTCTTGGTAATGCCTATTACGACATCGAACGTTTTGGGCTTAGCTTCGTGGCCTCACCACGTCATGCCGATATGCTCTGGGTCACCGGTCCCGTCACTCGCAATTTGGAACGCGCCGTTAAGACCACCTACGAAGCCGCGCCACAACCCTGTATCGTCGTCGCCGTTGGTGATGGCGCTTGCACTGGTGGAATCTGGAAAGATTCATACGCCGTAGTCGGTCCAGTTGAAGCCGTCATTCCAGTCGATATCAAAATTGCCGGCGACCCACCATCACCGCAACAGATGATTACCGGTATTTTGCAGGCCCTAAAACAATCGAAGAAATAATATGGATCTTCAATTAATTGCTCTCTTGATCTGGCTTTCGTTTTTCGGAACTGGCATCACCGGAATCATTGCATTACTTAGCAACCGAACATTAGTCCATCGACTAAGCACCGGATTACTCTGTCTTTCGACGCTCATTGGAGCGCTAGCGAGTTTAATGTTTATTCTGAGCGGGGAAGTGTCGCTGAATTTAGGAAGTATCGGACTGTTCTTCGGAAACAGTTTGGAACTCGACTTCCTGTCAGCGCTTTTTTATTTTATCGTTAACTTAATTAGTTGCATTGTCGGAGTTTTCGCCCTCAGCTATCTGCCACTTTACGCAAAAACCTACAACGTTAGAGTGACCGATGCACTCACCGCCTTTTTTATTTTCGGCATGCAATTAGTGCTGATTTCTTCAACGCCAATCAGCTTCTTGGCTGGCTGGGAAATCATGTCACTTTCTTCCTTCTTCTTAGTTTTCGCTGATCGTCAACCAGAATCAATCAAAGCTGCCTTGTTCTATTTGATCATGACTCACCTAGGTGCTGGCGCCATTTTGGCCAGTTTCATGATTTTAAGTGGTGGATCATTACTGGCTTCATTTAACGACATGACCACTATTTCCTCTGGATTATCAGTTGGGGCGATTGGGTTATCCTTTGGACTGGCCTTGTTCGGCTTCGGTTCTAAAGCTGGTCTCTGGCCATTCCACGTTTGGTTACCAGAAGCTCACCCACAAGCACCAAGCCATATATCAGCTCTCATGTCTGGTGTCATGTTGAAGCTAGCACTTTACGGCTTTCTACGTTTAGCCTTATTTGTTTTGGCGCCAATTCCGGCCAGCTGGTGCTTAATTATCATTCTGCTTGGTTTGATGTCTGCGATTTATGGCGTGCTTTACGCCGTCGTTGAACGAGACCTTAAACGATTACTCGCTTACTCCTCCATGGAAAACCTCGGTTTGATTTTTACCATGGTCGGAGTGGCTATGTTAGCCAAAGCTATTAATCAACCAGCCCTGTTCGTCATTGCTATCGCCGCTGCCATCTTCCATTCTTTGGCACACGCCATTTTCAAATCCGGTTTGTTTATGGGAGCTGGTGTGATCATCAGCCAAATTCATGATCGCAGTCTAGAGAAGATGGGCGGACTCGCCAATCGAATGCCGAAATTTTCTGGCGCCATGTTGATTTTAATCATAGCTGCGGCTGCTTTACCACCACTTTCTGGCTTCGTTGGCGAGTGGCTCTTCTTACAAGAATTAGTCAGCACGATTAATCAAGTTACACCGTTTCAACAAGGTGTTTTGATTTTAGTCTTAGCAGCTTTCTCGTTTGTTGGCGGATTATCAGTTTTTGCCATGATCAAAATGTTTGCCATGATTTTCTTAGCCGAACCACGAAGTTCTCATGCTTCACACGCCACCGAACCAAAAGTCGGCCTAGCCGGACCAATCGCTATCATGGCCGGACTCTCCGTTTTATCTGGTTTGTTGGCTCCAATGATTTTACAAGCTATTCAATTTGGTGCGCTAACAACCGGTAATGGACTACGTGCTGGGTTATCCCTAACTAACGGTCAGTATTTCCCAGGTTTAATTGCCGGCTTGTTATTTGCGACTGTCGCCTTAGCCTATTTCTTCCGACAGCTCCTAAGCAATCCAAATTTCGAACGCTACTACCACACATGGGATTGCGGTCAGCCGATAACTGCCCAAATGGAATACACAGCGACCGCTTTTTCCGCACCAATCCGTTTCTTCTTCCGCATGATGTTGCGAACCACCAAAATCGTCACTGCCACACCGATTATCGCCACCAACAAATGGATGGCAACTCGCGAGTTTAGCTTGGAAATTCGTCGTATTTGGGTCGAGCTGATTTATCAACCAATTTCTCGTGGCGTGCTCTACCTATCAACTCAAATCCGACGCTTGCAAAATGGTGTTATTCAGTTCTATATCGCCTTAATTTTGTTAGCGCTCGTCGTAACTATTGCTCTTACCATATGAACCCAATCATTAGCTTAATCCAGCTCGTCGTTATTTTGGGCCTAGCCCCGCTTTCGATGGGTTTAGTGCGACTTTTCAAAGCCCGATCACAAGGTCGTCATGGCGCCAATCCATTTCTTCCATATTTTACCTTTGCGACCATGCTACGCAAGCAAATGGTGATCTCCACTAGCACATCATGGGTTTTTCGTCTGGTTCCATTCATGGTTCTTGGTAGCGCTATTTTCCTAGCCTTGATTCTGCCACTTCTCATGCTTAATGGCTCAGGAAATTTATTCGTCGTTTCCGGCGTATTGATGATTGGTGCCGTCTTCTTGGTGCTTGGTGGTTTAGATTCAGCCAGTGCCTTCGGTGGCATGGGCGCTAGCCGTGAAATGACCATCACCGCTTTAGTTGAACCCGCGATGATTATGACTTTGGCTGGTCTGGCCGTGATCACTGGTTCGTCTGATATTGGCGGTATGCTCGCTGCTCACATCACCATCGCCGAAGCGCCGTACATCATTTTAACTTTCGGTGCGCTCGTCATGATTACCTTAGCCGAAAATGCCCGCTACCCAGTTGATAACCCGGCGACTCACTTAGAACTGACCATGGTTCACGAAGCTATGATTTTGGAATATTCCGGACCATATCTGGCGATGCTCGAATTTGCTAGCTCGATCAAGATAACAATTTTCGCCTTATTGGTTTCAAATTTTATCTGGCCGAGTTCATTGATGGCCACTGATCTGAGCCTAACAGCAATTCTTCTGGCCATATTTTGGTCAGTAATCAAATTAGTTGTTGTCATGGCCTTGCTCGCCATCTTGGAATCAGTGATCGCTAAAATGCGTTTTTATCGCATGCAAGAATACTTAACTGGCGCTTTCTTCTTAGCTGCCGCCGGTATGATCATGACACTAATCGCTAAATTCATATGATCTCCTTACCACTTTGGAGCAACCTCTTTACCGCTGGACTACTTCTCTTCTCACTAGTCTTAATTAGCAAACCTCGCTTGCCAGCCTTAATCCGCCATTTTACCTGGGCATCATTATGTTTGGCTGGATTAACGGTCACCACCTCGCTAATTCACGGTGATGAACATGGTATTTACGCCGCGCTTGGAACGATTATCTTCAAAGTCATCGCTATTCCATTTATTTTAACTTATTCAGCCCGACGCGTTCACGCTTCGATGCAGTTGAAGTTTTATCTTAAGCCATCAGCCACTTATTTCGTGGTCGCTATCATGTTAGCCACGGCCGCCTACGTCACTCAACTTTTCCCAGCCATGCCGTTTATTTCCATCGCCTTGATTCTGTTGGGCTTAACGTTGATGATTATGCGTAAAGATTTGTACTCGCAAATCATTGGCTTCATGACCATGGAAAATGGCATTGCTGCCTTCGGTGTCTTAGCGATTGGTGGCATTCCGTTATTAATCGAGATGGGTATTTTCTTAACTCTAACCGCCGGCGCCGTTGTCATGGCCACCCTAAGTCGCCAGGTCCAAGAAGTCTACGCAACGGGGGATACCGCCAGTTTGACTGAACTTACCGAATAGTATGACTCCAATTTATATCATCATCTTTTTCCTGTTAACGGCTATTGGTGTTTACGCCATGAAGACCGGACTTCAAGTTCGTCGATTTGCCTTGACGTCAGCCATTATTGGTGGCGTAAGCATTCTTTTCATCGCCTTACTTTCAATTGCAGATAAAATTTCTTTGCCAATAACTGGATTGTGGCGAGCGGACGATTTTTCTTGGTTGATTGTTGGTCTGGTTTCTTTCTGCTACTTATCAGCGACCTTAGTCAGCTACCGTTACGTCGGTGTTGAGCATCACGAAAAAGTACTATCACTAAACCAGGTAAAATTATATTTTTTCTTGTTGCCGTTATTCATCGTTAGCATGCTCACCGCTGTTTTAGCCGATGATCTCGGTATTCTCTGGATAGGTCTAGAGGGCACAACACTAGCGACCACAATGTTAGTGGCGATGTATCGCAAAGACGCTTCAATTGAAGCCGCCTGGAAATACATCATCATCTGTTCGATCGGTATCAGCTTGGGATTGCTCGGCATGCTGATGTTCGTTTACGCCGGTGTTAATGGAGTCGGTTTAACGCCTTTTGAAGCACTTTCATTATCTACTTTGCGAGCGAATGCCAGCCTTCTTGATCCAACCGCCATTCATTGGGGTTTTATCTTTGTCTTCGTTGGCCTGGGAACAAAAGTTGGCTTTGTGCCAATGCACACCTGGTTGCCAGACGCTCACAGTAAGACGCCATCACCAATCAGCGCCTTACTCTCGGGCGTCCTACTGAACGTCGCGCTTTACGCCATTTTGCGCTTCAAAAGCGTAGCTGACCTATCGCTAGGTAATGCTGCCTGGTCCAATCAAATCTTCCTGGGCTTTGGCACTATCTCTGTCTTCGCTGCCGCTATGTTCTTACTGCAACAGCGAAACTACAAACGCATGTTAGCTTACTCCAGCATCGAGCATATGGGCTTTATGGCTTTTGCCATCGGACTTGGTCCAATTGGTGTAGCTGCTGCTTTGCTTCACACTATCGCTCACGCCCTAACTAAATCGATGCTCTTCTTTGGCGCCGGTGAAATCCTACTAACTTATCAGACCACCAAAATAGAAGCCGTTCGCGATGTGATGCGCCGTCTACCAATCACCGGCACTTTATTCACTCTCGGCATCTTGTTGATTTTAGCCGTGCCACCATCAGCACTATTCACCAGCGAATTCTTAGCCATTTCTGCCGGTCTGCAGTCTCATCCTTGGGCTTCAATCGTTGTTTTAATTTCTCTTTCGATTATCGCACTGAGCATGTTAAACAGCATCTTAACCATGTGGTACGGCGGAACACAAAATGCCGAAACGATCGTTAAAGAAAAATGGAATATTACTCACAGTGTGATGTTCGCTCAGATTATTCTCGCCGTGTGTTTAGGACTTCTAGCCACTACTTCACCGTTTCTCAATGCCTTAACCGGAATCGCTCAATCTTTGTAATCACGTATGAATACTCAAGATTTATTAGCGCTCATTAATCAAACCGGACAAGTAAGCGGTGAACTTACTACTGTTAAAGTTGATCGAGATGATTTTACCAATTTGTGCGATCGATTGAATAGAGAATTTGATTTGCGATTAGCACTTTTTTACGCTACAGATCAAATCAAAGAATCAAAAACTTTTGGCATCAATGCCATCTTCAGCCTGGACGAAACTCATGAATGGTTGCAAATCTCCTCACAACTTCCAGAAAAAGATCCGAACTACGAGTCGCTCACCAAAACGATTATGGCTGCTCACTGGTATGAGCGTTACGCCATGGATATGTTTGGTATTGTGGCCACTGGTCATCCAGATCCACGTCGCTTAGTCCATCATGAAAATATTCCACTTGACACTCATCCATTACGAAAAGATTTCGCCTGGAACACCAAACTCGAACACGATAACGTGCCATACCCAATGCATCACGTGTCTGGGGAAGGTATTTATGAAATCCCGGTTGGTCCGATTCACGCTGGCATTATCGAACCAGGACACTTCCGCTTTAACGTCGCTGGTGAACGCATTATCACTTTGGAAGGTAAATTATTCTTTACCCACAAAGGCGTTGAAAAACTCTTAGAAGGGAAGAAAGTTAGTGAAGCTATGCCATTTATCGAACGAATTTCTGGCGATATGGCCGCTAGCCACGGGCTCGCTTTTTCACAGGCAATCGAATCAATCACTGACACTGAAGTCTCCGATCGAGCAAAACAGATTCGATCTTTGCTAAATGAACTTGAGCGAATCACCATGCATATTTTTGATATCGGCAACATGTGCGGTATGGGTACTGGTTTTACCGTTATGGCCGCTCAAGGATTTCAGATTAAGGAACGAATGATGCGTTTATCTCAAACCATTTGTGGTAATCGCTTTTGGCGCAGACTGATTATCCCTGGGGGATTATCGCACGATTTAACTGATGATGAATTAAAATTAATTCAAACCACCGTGGAAAAAGCCGGCACTGAAATTCAGGCCCTGATCAGTATGGGTCGCCATCAAGATGGTCTGCGGGAACGTCTAGAAACAACCGGCGTACTCAAACCTGAAGTCGTCAAAGCTTACGGTGCTGTTGGTCTTCCAGCTCGAGCCTCTGGCCTGGCCCTGGATGTCCGCCACAACCACCCATACGCTGACTATGCGCAACTTCAGCCGGAAATGGTTACCCTCGAGATTGGGGATGTCTACGCTCGCTTTAAAATGCGCTACCGTGAACTGGCCATCAGCGCCAACTTGGTAGAAAAAATTATCAAAAATCTAAAACCAGATTCCATATACACTGAACTTAAAGAAAAAGATGGATTGGGAATTTCTGCTGTAGAAGCTTGGCGTGGTGAAATCTTAACCGTCGTACAAATTAAAGATGGAGTAATTGAGCGCTGTGTAGCTCGTGATCCGTCCTTCTGTAACTGGGCACTGTTCGGAGAAATTGGCCCAGGCAACATCGTTCCTGATTTTCCACTTTGCAACAAATCATTGAACCTCAGCTATTCCGGAACTGACATGTAATTAAAAAATGCATTAACTAGCCGTTCGGTTAGTTAATGCATTTTTTGTTTTTGGGGATTTGATGTAAACTCACCCTGTATGTCCGACCTTCTAAGTGGCTTAAATGATGAACAGCTCACCGCCGTCACTCATAATGACGGGCCACTGATGATTATTGCCGGTGCTGGCACAGGAAAAACCACCGTGATCACCAAACGTATCGCTTGGTTGATCGAACAGGGATTGGCCAAACCGGAAGAAATATTAGCTCTAACTTTTACCGAAAAAGCCGCTTCAGAAATGGAAGAACGTGTCGATCAATTATTACCGATTGGTTATATTGATTTATGGATTTCCACTTTCCACGCTTTTTGCGAACGAGTTTTACGAGCTAGCGCTTTAGAAATCGGTTTGCCAAACTCTTTTCAATTAATTGATGAAATCGATGCCTACTTACTAGTTCGAAAACATTTCGACCAGTTTAAACTTGATTATTACCGACCACGAGGTAATCCAACAAAGTTTATTCAAGCACTACTTTCACACTTTTCTAGAGCTAAAGACGAACTAATTTCTACAGATCGATATTTGGATTACGCGACTGATTTACAAGATGATGACGTGGAAGAATTAAAACGGGTCAGAGAAATCGCTAACGCCTTTAAAACTTATCAGCGAGTTTTGCTGGATAACGATTCTTTGGATTTTGCCGATCTAATTAGCTACACCATCGAACTCTTACGAACTCGACCAAACATTCTAAAGCGCTACGCCGCACAATTCAAATACGTTTTAGTTGATGAGTTTCAAGATACCAACTCAGCTCAATACGAATTAGTAAAACTACTTTGTACTCACCGACGGAATATTACCGTTGTTGGTGATGACGATCAATCTATCTATCGTTTCCGTGGCGCCTCACTTTCCAATATTATGCGTTTCCGGGAAGATTTCCCGGAAGCCAAACGCGTCGTGCTTAATCGAAATTATCGTAGTGTTTCGCAAGTACTGGATCACGCACATACTTTGATTCAATTTAATAATCCCAATCGTCTTGAAGTCCAAGAATCGTTGAACAAAAAATTAATTGCTCAAACCGAAGAAATCGGCAGTGTTGAACATTTTCATTGTGCCAGCACCGAAGAAGAGGCACTACGTTTAATTCAAAAAATTATTGAGCTAAAAGCTCATGAAGCGACAGCCTGGAGTGATTTTTGCTTGCTAGTTCGCGCCAATGATCATGCCGAACCGTTCATCGCCGCCTTTGAACATGCTGGTATTCCCTATCGCTTTAAAGCACTATCTGGCCTATATACCAAGCCAGTAATTCTAGATGCCTTGGCCTATCTACGAGTCATCGATTTTCCACATGAAAGTCCATCGCTCTACCGCATCATTAGTCATGAACGCCTAGGACTTTCAGCGCACGATATTGCCGAGCTCGGCCTCTACACTAAACGTAAAGGTCAATCGCTAATCGAGGCGCTAAAAGCCAGTGTTCTAATTACCGAACTCACATCCGACGGGCAAAAACGTATTAACGAATTACTCGAACTCTTTACTCGTTTACGCGAAGCTGCTCGACGTCAACCTGTCAGCGAATTTTTCTTAACGTTGATGACACAAACAGGGATCCTAGCTGATGTTAGATTATTAACTGAAGTCGAGCAAAAAGAATCGTTCGAAATTTTACAACAATTTTATGAACGGTTAATAAAGTTTGAAGCTAACAACGATGATAAAACATTGCACCACTTCGTTGCTGAATTCGAACACGAAAGGGAAGCTGGGGAAGCCGGCTCTCTTAAAACCGATGCGGAAATTGGACCAGATGTCGTCAATATCATGACTGTTCACGCTTCTAAAGGTTTGGAATGGCCTTACGTTTTTATTGCTAACTTAGTAGAACAACGTTTTCCATCGACTAATCGTAGTGAAGCTTTACCGCTACCAGACGCACTCTTAAACGAACTTCCTGGCGCTGATCATCATTTAGAAGAGGAGCGCCGATTGTTTTACGTAGCGTTAACTCGAGCCAAAAAACGAGCCTATCTTTTCTCGGCCGAAAATTATGGTGGCAGTCGAGCCCGCAAAGTGTCGCGCTTCGTCAAGGAATTAGGGTTTGATAATTTTTCTATCCCGGCATCCTCGGCCGTTGTTGTAGAGTCCGATCCTGGTATTGGCCCGGTCGAAACACTGAACCAATATCAAGTGCCAAAAAAAATGAGTTTCACTCAATTAGTTGCTTTCTCGACTTGCCCACTGCAATATAAATTCGCTCACATTTTGCATGTACCAATTTTCGGTCGACACACTTTTAGTTTTGGTAAAACACTTCACAACACTTTAGAAAAGTTTCTAAAAGAGGTTTTAGAAAAACCCTGGCCGTCACTTTCGGTGCTCATGAATTTTTATGAAGAATCTTGGATCGACGAATGGTATCCGGATCAAAAAACCAAAGAAGAATATCTACAAAAAGGTAAAGAATCTTTGATGGGAATTTATGCTCAGATGCAAGAACAGCCACCAAAAGTAAAATTGCTGGAACAAGGTTTTACCTTAAAAGTTGGTACCGTCACCGTTAAAGGTCGGATCGACCGAATCGATGAACTAGATGATGGCGTCGAAATTATTGACTACAAAACCGGTTCACCAAAAGATAAATTAGCCTGGGAAGATAAACGTCAGCTAGTCCTTTACCAATTGGCAGCTGAGGACTGTTTC
>CAYPRR010000011.1:4072-11790 GCA_964413245.1 uncultured Gammaproteobacteria bacterium | reverse complement strand
TCGAGCTTGGGTAACTTTTTCAAAAACGTCACTTTCGTGGCCAGCATAGCCTTTAACGCTATTTACCACGTTAGGGATCAGGTCATAACGGCGCTTTAACTGGACTTCGATGTCCGACCAGGCTTCGTCAACTCGGTTGCGGGACGAAATGAGGCCATTAAAGACCATGACGACCCAGAGAATGACGATGGCCAAAACCGCTAGCAAAATGAGCATTGGACTCATAAAACAAAGGTTAAATTTGATGATTTTAGTAAAATTGACTACACTTCAATCCTAATAGTTTTTTGTTGTTTTGTCCATATATTATGATTATTCCTAAACATATTTTTAGAGCTTACGATATTAGAGGATTGCTGGCGGAAATTACTCCAGAAATTGCGCAACGGGTGGGAGTAGCTTTTATAGAAAAAACTAAGGCAAAAAAAGTTATTGTTGGACGTGACATGCGTTCTTCAAGTCCCGAATTACATGCTGCAGTTATCAAGGGCGTGACTTCGATGGGAGCTGACGTAATTGATATTGGTTTGTGCACCACTCCAATGTATGGGTTTGCAGTAACTTCTGATCCAAGTATTGAGGGTGGGTTGATGGTCACTGCCTCTCATAACCCGGCCACCTATAATGGAATTAAGATGGCTGATGCGACTGGCATGCCGATTTCTGGATTGGCGATTATGCCAGTTGTTGAGGGGGAGTTACCAGAAAAGGTTCAACAGATTGGATCGGTCGCACAACATAATATTTTAGACGATTATCTGTCTGCCTGTTGCGCTGATTTTGATTTATCTATATTCAAAAATATTAAAGTGGTGGTTGATTATGGTAACGGTATGGGCGCCTTAGCTTTTCGGCCTCTCTGTGAGAAAGTCGGCATCGACTTGATCGAACTTTATCCAGAACAAGATGCGAATTTTCCAAATCATGATGCAAATCCAGCCATCTTTGAAAATTTGCACGATATTTGTTTAGCCGTAATTGAACATAAGGCTGATATCGGAATTGCTTTAGACGGTGACGCTGACCGTATTGCTTTTATTGATAACGAGGGCATACCGATTCGTGGCGATCAAATGTTAGCTTTCTTTGCTAAAGATTTACTTAAACGTGAACCCGGAGCCAAGATCGTGACTGCACCAAATCAAAGTTGGACGACCACGGATACCATTAAAAACCATGGAGGCAAAATAATTGAATCGCGTATTGGTCGAACTTTAGCGATCATGGCGATTCGTGAGCAAGGCGCTATTTTAGGCGGTGAAGTTTCCAGTCATTTCTTTTTCCGAGAGACTAAAGGTTTAGAGATGTCCGAGTATACTTTTTTAAGAGCTTTAAGAATTTGGCGTGAAACCAATGTTTCTTTCGCTGATGCGGTTCGCGATTTACGAACTTATTACAATAGCTGGGAAGTTAATATTGAGATTCAGGATAAAGACGTAGCTCTTAAGGCACTAGAAGAAACTTATGCATCACAGGCTACGATCGTTAATCGATTAGATGGGATTCGTTGCGAGTTTGATCGTGATTGGTGGTTTATTGTTCGTCCATCTAACAATGAGCCATTAATTCGAATTACCGTTGAAGCGAAAGATGAAATGTTGATGAAGGAGAAGCGTAACGAAATCGTGGCTTTACTTTCTGAAAAGTAACTATGAAATTAATCAACTCACCATATCAACAATTCGTTTTTAAAAGTTATTCGTTTGATCAGGCAACTGGTCTGGCGGAGTTTGTTTATCGGTTGGACGATGTTGAATTTGTTGAGCGAGTTAAGTTTCCGATGGCGGTTGTCGAGAAAATTGGGGATGTCACCGGGCCGATACCTGGATCGGCCCCTACCGAACTCGATCAAGCATTATTCGCTTTGCATTTGATCGGCGGTATTAGTTATTACAAAGCTGGTTTGCCAAAAGAAATTATTATTGAGTCTGGAAGTTTGAGCGAAGAAGATGCGAAATTTTGGAACAAACTGTACACACTTGGTTTGGGAGAATTTTTCTATCGTCATGATTTAGATTTTCGTGATTACATTCATTTCCCATTTATCACTAATCCGGCAAATCAATTTGTGGTAGAAATGGCCAACCCCACGAGTTGGCCAAAGTCAATGGAATCAAGGGTTTTGTTGCCGATTGGTGGTGGAAAAGATTCGTTAGTGGCGGTGGAGATGTTGCGACGAGCGGGAATTGATTTTGATTTGTTGGTTTTGGGTGATCACGCCAGAATCAACGACGTGATCCGTGCCGTTGGGATAAACGCACTGCGAATAGATCGCGTTATCGATCCAAAATTATTCGAATTAAACCAGCAGGGTGCGTGGAATGGTCATGTGCCAATTTCTGCCTACATTGCTTTTGCTTGCGTGGTGACGGCTGTTTTGCACGGTAAACGTGACATTGTTTTATCAAACGAACGTAGTGCGAATGTTGGTAATGTAAAAGTTGGTGACGTGGAAATTAATCACCAGTATTCCAAAAGTTTAGAATTCGAACGTGATCTTCAGCATTACATCAATGATCGGATTTCTAATGAGATTCGTTATTTTAGCTTGTTGCGTCCGATGTCGGAATTATCGATCACTAAACAGTTTGCTGAAATTGGAAAATATTTTGAAGTCTTTTCTAGCTGTAATAAAAACTTTAAGCAAAGTGGGGAAGTGCCAGAGCATAGTTGGTGTGGTGATTGCGCCAAGTGCGCTTTCGTTTTTGCGATGTTGGCCGCCTGGTTATCAAAAGCTGAACTTCTCAAAATCTTTGGCACAATTTTCTTTGATCACGAAAATTTATTAGAAACTTATCGTGATTTGTTAGGTTGTGGCGTGGGTAAGCCATTTGATTGCGTTGGCGAACCAGACGAAATGATCGTGGCGCTTGAACTAGCACACCGTCGTGGTGACTTAGGTGAAACGGCGGTGATGAAATGGTTTGCGCAGGACATTCTGCCAACACAAACTGATCTGGAAGAAAAAATCGAATCGGTCTTAACGCTTTCAAAAGAACATTCGATGTCAGAGGAATACGCAAAAATTGTTTATGAAAATTAGTGATCTTGAAGATAAGCGGATTATCATTTTTGGCTTTGGCCGTGAAGGTCAGGCGACGCTTGAGATATTAAAGAAAAAATTACCTGGACAAAAGATTGTTGTTACTGATGAACAGGTTGTCGATGGCCTCGACGAGTTCGTTCTGCTCGATCAAGCCATCGAATTAGCCAATTCGAACACAGTGATCATCAAATCGCCAGGCATTCCACCGCATCGACCAGTCGTAAACTCGTTTATCGAGCGGGGTGCGAAAATTACCTCAGCAACTAATTTATTCTTTGCCGAGCGAAAAAATAACGGCACGATTATCGGTGTGACGGGTACGAAGGGGAAATCAACAACAGCTTCACTTCTGGCTCACACTCTGAAAACTGGTGGTTTGCCGGCCGTTTTGGTCGGTAACATTGGTGTGCCGATGTTGAGCGCTGTTGATGCGCTCGATGATTCGATTTTTGTGATTGAACTTTCGAGTTATATGTTGGCTGATTTGGAAATCGGTCCAGATATTGCTGTTTTTCTCAACTTGTACGAAGAACACATGGACTGGCATGGGAGTGTCGCTGATTACCATGAAGCTAAGTGGAACATTACGGCTAAGCAGGGTCCGGGAGACTTATTGATTTATAATGAGACATCACCAGTTTTGACTATGTTGGCTAGTCGAGCGCCAGCCAGACAGATTCCATTTCAGAAAATTGATGATCCACTTTTAGATAATTTAAAAATTAAAGGTGAACATAATCGTGAGAATGCTTGTGCTGTTTTGTTGGTAGCGGAATTACTTGGTGTGACCGATGAAAAAATCGCCGAAGCTTTTTCAACTTTCAAAGCACTGCCACATCGCCTGGAAGAAATTGCTACCGTGAATGGTGTGCTTTATGTGAACGATTCGATCTCAACGACACCCCAGTCGGCCATGGCGGCGCTCGGAGTTTATGGCGCTAAGGTTGGAGCGATTTTGCTTGGTGGCAAAGATCGTGGTTATGATTTTTCAGAATTAGCTATCACGCTTAAAGATTTGTCCGATGTTCAGGTATTGATTCTGCCAGGTGGTGATCGGATTGCGCAGGCGTTAAAAAAGGTTGATGTCAATTTCGTAACTGTTGAAAGTTTAGATTCGGCGGTTGATTGGTGCCACCAAAATTTAAAACTCAATCAGGTTTGTTTACTTTCTCCAGCGTCACCAAGCTACGGATATTTTAAGAACTTTGAAGAGCGCGGTGATAAATTCCGCCAAGCCGTAATGAATAAATCTATTTAGACGCACGATAAATATTTGGTACGCTATTGTAGTCTTCCTCCCAAATTTTAACGACCGTCTCAATATCTGAAAATACAACACGTCCGTCGGAAACTGCATCTTGTAATGCTTCAATATGCGAACGTACATCATCTCGACCTGTTGTAGTGAGTAAGTAGTCCTGCGTTATCATGATCGATGACGTGTAAATGAGACCTGGAGTGAGCTTGTTTGCCACTTGCAATGCGATAAGTTCATCGACACCTTCCCAATTTGAAAGGTAAGTGCCAACGTCTGGCAATGATCCGTCTTTATCGTGAGTGAAATAATTTTTTGTGTTTGTTGGTCGCCATACTCCAGAAACTTCAGGATCTGCACGGTGACCTGGTGACCCACCGCCCCAAAGAATTTTTGGCGTCCAGGTGTAGTCGTAAACGTCGCCTTCAATTGGGTTGCGTAGATATTCAAGTTTTGAGCGATTTGCCGGGCTCAAAAGAAAGCCACCTACAACTCCGTTTGGTGTGACGCCAAGTTGATCGATTAGTGCTGCGACATCGGCATAGGTGTGAGTGCTTTCGTGTGCGTGTGGACCGATACTCATTCCAAGATCTTCTGCGAGGTAGCGCACTATGTTTTTGTTATTTGTCGACGGGGTGCCATCATCGAACATGGTTACAGCTAGGAGAAAATTCCAATCAGATTGCCAGTTGTAGCCAACATTGAGCTCTTTGAGCATTTGCGCAAAAGTTACTACAGCGTCGCGCTGTTCCCAAAACACTGTTTCATCTTTAGTGAAATCTGGGTGAATAGGCTTGCCGTCCGGTTCTTCGTTGTGTGTGACAATCGAAATATAAATTATTGGAATATCTGAGGATTTATCATCTGTAAGTTGTGCTGTAACTTTACTGTCCGTGATGTTTTTTGTATCAGCGACATTGGTGGTTGTGGATGGTTCGGTGAGAAAAAGAAGCATGTATGCTGAAATTGTGATGGTCAGGGCTATGGCGATAAATACCGCACCGATGAAGTATTTTTGAAATTTTGAAAGCATATGTAATTTGATATTACTTCAAATCTCTAAAAAAAGCTCATAAGGTTTGATTTGATTATGATTCACGGGTAGAATGTCCACGTTATGATTTGGACTATTTTATTGTTTATTGCAGTGCTTTCAGTGTTGGTCGTGGCTCACGAGTGGGGTCATTATTTTGCCGCCAAGAAGATGGGCGTGGCCGTGGAAGAATTCGGTCTGGGCTTTCCGCCTCGAATTTTCGGCTGGAAAGGTAAGGATGGCATGCTTTGGACACTCAATCTGATTCCACTGGGAGGATTTGTAAAAATTAAGGGTGAAGGTTTTGAAGATCGAGATGATCCGAATAGTTTTGCAAAAAAAGGTGTTTTACCTCGATTGTTGATTTTGTTGGCTGGCGTCGGTATGAATTTGGTGACGGCCGCAGTTTTGCTATCGATCGGTTTTAGTTTGGGATTGCCGACTTACATCGAAGAAGGTGTGCCTGCTGGTGCCACAGTACGCGATCAAGCAATTACTATCGCTGAAGTATTACCGGGCTCACCAGCAGAACAGTCTGGTTTAGTGGCTGGTGATAATTTTATTTCGATTGATGGCGTTGTCATGACTTCTGCCCAGGGAACGCGTGACACCTTGGCTAATCCGAGCGCTTCAGGAACTTTGGACGTAGTTGTAGATCGTCAGGGGACGAGTGTTGAAGTTTCGGTGATTCCGGCTTACATCAAGGAGATCGATCATTTAGGGGTTGGCGCTGCCGTGGTCCAAACTGGAACTGTGAGCTATCCATGGTATTTAGCACCAGTTAAAGGTGTTGAGGCGACTTATTCCTACACTCTAGCCGTTGGTTTCGGACTTTACGATATGATTGCTGGCATGGTGACGGGTCATGGTGTGGGTGCTGATGTTTCTGGTCCAATTGGTATCGCTAAGATGACTGGTCAGGTGGCAGCGATGGGCTTTGTTTATTTGTTGCAGTTCGCTGCTTTATTATCGATTAACTTAGCGGTCCTAAACGTTTTCCCATTTCCAGCGCTTGATGGTGGTCGTGCAGCCTTCGTGTTGCTCGAAGTTGTTCGTCGCAAACAAGCGAGTCCAAAAGTGGAGGCGATTGTACACAACCTAGGCTTTGCTGTGTTAATGTTGTTGGTGATTGCCGTGACTTACCGAGATATTCTGAATTTATTTTGATCGATGAAATTTTTCAGGAATTACATTCTGAAAAAGTCGTATCCGGGCCGACTTTTGAAGAATGTAATTCCTGACAAATGAAATCGATTCACTGTTCGATGGTGATATCGATCGATGTCTGACTTCGTTCGTTGTACTCTTCGAAAAGTCGGCCCGGATACGACTTTTCTACGAGTATAACTCACTCGTCAGACATCTCACCGCAACACAACTTCACGAGTCATACATCTCACCCGGACATAAATACATACGTCATTCAATTAATAAATTATGAGATCAGAACTTGAAAAATTGCGCGATGATTTGTTGGCTAGCGTCAAAAAGGCGACATCAAGTCTTGATCTTGAAGGACTTCGGGTTGAATATTTGGGTCGCAAAGGCAAGCTCGCTGATCTTATGAAGAAGTTGCCTGAGCTTACCGATGAAGCTCGCAAAGAAGTCGGTGTAATTGCTAACGGCGTTAAGGAAGCGGTTGAAGTGGCTTTTATTGAAGCGCAAAAAGTGGTGCAAAAAATGGAACAGTCTGCTCGTCACGAAGCGGATTGGATCGATTTAACCATGCCAGGCACGCCACCAACTTTGGGTCACTTACATTTGACCACGCAAGCAATCGAAGAAATCGTGAGAATTTTTTCTCGTTTGGGTTTTGTGCGTGTTCGTCACCCGGAAGTTGATTGGGACTATTACGCTTTTGAATCATTGAACATGCCAAAAGATCACCCGGCTCGTGACGAGTGGGAAACGTTCTTTATGGCCGATGGCGATCAGGTGATGGAGGGGAAAAAAGGTAAAGTTGTTTTGACGCCACATACTTCTAACGGTCAGGCACGCGAAATGGAAAAAGGTCATTTGCCGATTCGCATGATCAATATCGCTCGTTGCTATCGTCGTCAGTCTGATGTTAAACACGCCACTGTCTTTCATCAATTTGAAGGCTTGCTTATCGATAAAGACGTGACCATCGCTTCACTAAAAGGTGTGACAGATTTTTTCGCCTCACAATATTTTGGTGCCGATCGTAAGACTCGTTTACGTCCGCATCATTTTAGATTTACTGAACCAAGCTTTGAAGTTGATATCACTTGCGATCTTTGTAAGGGAACCGGCCGAATAGCTAATGGTCGTTGTAAGATGTGTAAGGAGGGTTGGTTGGAATTAGGTGGTGCCGGTATGGTTCATCCAAATGTTTTGAAGGCTGGTGGCTTGGATCCAGAAGT